>JBOGLY010000464.1:0-2845 GCA_050746425.1 Acidobacteriaceae bacterium | reverse complement strand
GCCCTGATCCGGCGGTGGGCCACCCTGGTCCTGCGGAGGCGGAGCGCCTTGGTCTTGCGATCCGTTTTGATCCGGAGGAGGAGGCGGCGGCACCGAGCCATTGTATTGCTCCTGTTGAGGCGGAGCGGACTGCGCAAACAGCAGCCCTGCCTGTCCCATGGGAACGATCAGAACAACAAGAACCAATGCGAATGCTTGCCGCGCCATCAGGCCGACGCGCCCCAGCCCAGTCCAGTGCGACTGGCTACGCTTAAGCGTGCCGGAGAGACCTTGCATTAAGGAATCAGCGGGAGATAAATAATGCCGTTTGCTGGATTTCATGTTCCCTCTCTAATTGAAGGCAAGCTGCCTTGCATGTGCATACAAACTATCAAAGACATGGCCTAGCAACTGGTATGCATGGTAACCCGTGTCAGCGTCGATAGTTGCTCAAAAAAAAGAGATATTGATTCCAATACCTCTTTATAAGAGGCGTACCTGGCTGAAGACATTGGTGTGGGTTGCGGCAACGCGGCGTGTAGCTCCGCGGATTACCCTTGGATTGACACCGCTGGCCGCCTTCGACTCGCGATACCCTTGATGCATGAGTCAGCCAATGCATTCTTCTCCGAATATCAATATCGTTCAGGCCGAGGAGTATCGGGATGGTTATGCCAACAGCGTACAGGTGCGCGCCAGCGTGTGGGATTTCATGCTGGTCTTTGGCGCCGCCCGCCAGGACTCTCCAACTGAAGTGGTGGTGCGGAATTTCCAGGGAATCTATGTCAGCCCGCAACAGGCCAAAGCGATGTGGAACCTGCTTGGCCAGAACCTTGCGCAATATGAACAGGCGTTTGGCTCCATTACCCTTGAACCGACGCAAGCTTTCCCATCTCCAGGCAACGGTCCGATACACTAGAGCGCGTCGTTGCAGGTCGGGGATTGCGGGTTTTCGCGGGACCGTTTCGTATCTTGAGGAGCGATGATTTGTCAGCTTCGAATCGACAACTGAATCCCGCGCCTGTTGTGCGGCCGCATTTGCTGCTGCAACAGTTTCTGCTTCGCGGGCATCGCGATGAGCCCATTCCGTCGTGGATGATGTTTCCAGTCATCTATGCCTTCGTTCTGCTGACCCATTTGCCGTTGCTGCGGCTGCCATATTTTTGGGATGAAGCCGGCTACTATATTCCGGCCGCCTACGACTTTTTCCGTACCGGAGCGCTGATTCCGTATTCCACGCTGACGAATGGTCATCCTCCCTTGCCGGCGATGTACCTGGCATTCTGGTGGAAAGTCTCCGGATTTACTCCGGAGGTGACCCGTTTGGCGACCTGCCTGGTGGCGGCATTTGCGCTGACCGGGGTGTTTGCGCTGGCGCGACGGTTGATGAACATTCCCGTTGCTGTCGCGACCACGCTGCTTACCGCGCTTTACCCCATCTGGTTCACCCAGAGCACCCTGGCACAGGCGGACATTTACGCGGTAGCGGGAACGATGTGGGCGCTGGCGTACGCGTTGCAGGACCTGCCTTCGGCGCGACGCGGCTGGATTGCGGCGGCCTGGTTTTCGATCGCAGCGCTGTCGAAGGAAACCGCTATAGTTATGCCGCTGACACTTGCCGCATGGCATGCGTGGGAAACTCGCCGCAAGCCCGCGAACGCGCGCGGACATTGGCGGTGTGCTATACAGTTCTCGATACCTGTACTGCCTTTGTGCGGCTGGTATGCTTACTACTTCCACAAAACCGGATATCTGTTCGGCAACCCGAAGTACGTGCGCTATAACGCAGTTGGCACTCTCCACCTGTTCCGCTTTTTCCTGGCCTTGGGCCAGCGCGTGATGCAGGTCACCATTTATATGAACCTGTTCGTGCCGATTTTATGCATGGTTGCGGCGATGTTTTTGCCGGCCCTGCGCAAGGCCGATGGGACCAAGCGCCCGCGCGTGTCCTGGAATGTTCAGGCCCAGATCGGGATTTTGCTCGCGGTCAACCTGATATTTTTTTCGATCGTCGGAGGAGCAGTACTGGCCCGCTATCTGCTGCCGCTGTATCCGCTCATTTTGCTTCTGTGCGTTTCAACGTGGCGGCGTCGCGCCGAAGGTTGGCCGTGGATCGTTGCGCTCAGCGTGGTGGCTTTCCTCGCGGGACTGTTCGTCAATCCTCCTTATCGCTTCACGCCAGAGGACAACCTGACCTACCGCAGCTTGATCGTGATGCAGCAGAAAGCAATTGCGCAGGTGATTCGTCGCGCCCCAGGCGGCGCGGTATTGACCGCATGGCCGGCTACCGACGAGCTGAGACGTCCAGAACTTGGCTATGTTCGGAAGCCCGTTCCAGTGGTGGCGATCGACAATTTCTCGATGCCTCAGATAGAGCACGCGTCGCAATTGCACAACTACGACGCAGCTTTGGTGTTTTCGACCAAGTATCAGGTGACGAATACGCTTAACTGGTCTCATTTCGGCGGTGACGAATGGAACCGGAAATATTTCGGATATCATTACGATCTGCCGCCCGCGATCATCGCCAGACTGCTACGCGGAGATGTCGTCTGGAGCGCCAGAACCAGGGGATTGTGGACTGCGGTGCTGCTCTTCGACCGTCCGCGAAGAGTGAGCATTACTGCGCCTGTCGCTCCGATGGTGCATGTTTATCGACAGTCGAATTTGGGTGCTTCAGAGCCTGCCATGAGCTTGCTGATGGCGAGTCGAACGGGTCTCGATGTTGAGACCTGGGACCGGAGTGCGCGACCATTCCTGCTGAATCTTATACGAACCTCCTATAATCACCAGTGACGTGACTGAAAACAAAAAAATTAGCACTTCTGCAATATGGAGGAGACTGGTCCTCTGCGCTCTCATCGCA
>JBOGLY010000463.1:0-2870 GCA_050746425.1 Acidobacteriaceae bacterium | reverse complement strand
CCTCGGTAGTGGTCGCGCACCGGCTCTCGACGATTCAAACCGCAAACCGCATTCTGGTGATGCACAAAGGCCAGCTGCGCGAGATTGGAACGCATCAGGAACTGCTGGCGCAGCGGGGACTCTATTGGAAGCTGTACCGGCTGCAATATAAGGACCAAGAGATTCCGGAAGCGCCCTTCCATTCAACCGACCAGCTCGCCGTACCCGGCGATTGAGCCAGAACGACACCATGTCCTCGACTCCACAGATATTTATTTCCGCGGGCGAAGCCAGCGGAGAACGATACGGCGCCATGCTGATCGCGGCGGTGCGCGCCGCGCGCCCGGATGCCGAGTTCTTTGGCCTCGGCGGAACCGCCATGGAAGCGGCGGGCTGCGAGCGCATTGTGCGCGCTGAAGACATTGCAGTTATGGGTATTACCGAAGTGGTGCGCCACATGCCGCGCATTTACGCGGAGTATCGCCGGTTGGTCCGCAGCATTCGGGGGCGAAGACCGGACGTTGCCGTGCTAATCGATTTCCCCGATGTAAATTTTCGATTGGCGCGCGAGTTGAAACACTCGGGCATTCCCGTCGTTTACTTTGTGAGCCCGCAGCTATGGGCATGGAAGCAACGCCGCATCCGCTGGGTGCGAGAGCGCGTCGACAAAATGCTGGTCATCTTTCCATTCGAGGAAAAATATTATCGCGAGCGAGGTGTGGATGCCGATTTTGTCGGCCACCCGCTGGCCAACCTGCCGTTACCCAAAATCTCGCGCGAAGATTACGCTCACAAATACGGACTTGACGCGTCAAAAAAATGGGTAGGACTGCTGCCAGGCAGCCGAGCCAGGGAAATTCGACACAATCTCCCAGTGATGGCTGCCGCAGCCAACCTGCTGGGCGATTCCTATGATTACGTATTACCAGCCGCCGCGACGCTTGCTCCCGATGCTGTATCGAAGATGGCTGCGCGGTGCAATTTCGCGCAACGTGGAATCCACGTTCCGATTCGCGTCGTTGAGGACGCGCGCGCAACTCTCCTCTACGCCAGAGCCAGCATCGTCGCCAGCGGTACGGCGACCGTCGAAGCCGCACTAATCGGCAATCCGTTCGTCGCGGTGTATCGCCTTTCCGCGTTGAGCTATGCCGTTGCCAGCAGATTGGTTGATCTGCCCCACGTTTCCATGGTGAATTTGATCGCGGGAAAACGAATCGTACCAGAACTGATACAGGATAATTTCACCGCGCGAAACGTCGTGGGCTACCTTCATCCATTACTTGAAGATAGTTTGTCCAGGGCAAAGATGATGCAAGACCTTACTAATGTTCGTAATGCGCTTGGCGGACACGACAGCGAAATCTCTCGCAATACCCTTGAGAATCCGGCCAAGGCGGGCGGCCCACCAATCGTCGCCAATAAAGCGATCGACCGCGCTGCCGCGTGGGTGCTGCAATATGCGGCTTTAGCTGATGGCGGTTCCTTAGGTAGAGGAAATGTTACTCCTGCTCCGGGCGTGCGTGGATGAAGATTCTGCCGAGCGCGTGGAAGTCTCGCCTGGGTTGCTGCGTCGGATTTCTTCTCTGGGGAATACTCGTACCGTTCGCAATTTCGCAGACCACGCCTGCGCGATCCGCAATTGAAGCTTCGCCCATCGAGGTTCGAAGCTACTCAATCGACTTGACGCTCGATCCCTCGCATCATTCGCTCGCAGCAAAAGCTTTAGTCAATTTCACCGCGCTGCAGAGTTCGGCCACTGTCGCGTTCCGGCTGAATGCTGCTCTGCGGGTCGCCGACATCACGGACGACCAGGGAAACCGGTTAGAGTTTTCACAACAAAACGGAAAGATCGTAGTCACGCCTGCCAGTTCCCTTGCCCAAGGCAGAGCCGACTCATGGACCTTCGTGTATAGCGGGGTGTTCGAGACGAACTCTGCAAACACGGCGCAGCTGGCTTCGGTTGGCGATCCAGTGAGCTATCTGCTGTATCCGGCGGATTGGTTTCCAGTGGCTGGCGAAGGGTTGGAACGCTTTGCCGCAACCATTCATGTTCATGTGCCCAGTGGAGAGCGCGTGTTTGGCAGCGGACTTTCCGGTCAGCCACATGCGGATGCGAACGGCGACGTGATCTTCGATTTCGACTGGCCACACCCCGGCTTTCCGGGAACGATCATCGCGGGGAAATTTCAAGCGCCGACCATAGCGCAAGCCGATTCCGATGTTCGCGTATATCTGATCGACCGCGGAGATGACGGGAAGGCGGCGGCGCCACAGCTTTCCGGGGAGAAAATCGCCGCGACCGCGGCTAGACAATTCGAAGAGTTCACTTCGCAGTTCGGTCCGACAGAAAGCGGCGAGTTGAACGTCGTCGAGCTGCCGGACGGCACCCTGCCCGCGGCCTCCGCGCCAGAGATTGCCGCAATCGCGGGCAAGCAACTAGAAAGCGGCGGGCCATTTCGACTGCTGGCCAATACGATCGCGCATCAATGGTGGGGAAACCAGGTCAGCCCTGCCACACTGAACGACGAATGGATCACAAACGGCATGTGTCGATACGCCGAGCTTCAATACCTCCAGGAAGTTTCTAAGCCGGCAGTTGCCGCGAACGCAATTCTGAATGTCTCTGCCAGCGCGCTGGCCTATGACAACGTTCCTCTCCGGAATGTGGGCCGGTATCCCGAATTCTCCCCGCAATTCGAAGCCATGACCTACGACAAAGGCGCGATGATTTTTCGCATGTTGCGGTGGCAGATTGGGGACGCTGCATTTCAGCAGACGCTGCGCGGCATTTTGTCGCAGAAAGTCGTAACGTCGGCGGACGTCGAACGGATTGCGGAGACAGCGTCGCACCAGAATCTGCGACCGTTCTTCACGCAATGGCTGGACGACAC
>JBOGLY010000462.1:0-2877 GCA_050746425.1 Acidobacteriaceae bacterium | reverse complement strand
TTCCCGCCGCGCTGGGAGAACAAATCGGCGACATCGCCGCGATCTGCGTCGCGATGGGGTGAAGTGCGTTCACTGTTCGAAAATAAGCGACTTGTCATCCCTGGTCGAATACGTCGCGCAAACCACCCCAGGATGAACGGGTGCGATCCGCCGCGTGAGAATCTATTCATCGGCGGGCATCGACCTCCACAGAACTGCCCGGAACTTCCTTAGTACTTCGCGGCTTTGTTGTCGGCGCTCAACATTGCGTTCAGAAGTTCAATCAGCGCTTCGGGTTCATACACCGGCGGCTGACAGCTTGTTCCGCTGCAGACTGCCGCGAAACTGCGGCCGCTGTTCAAATCCGGCAGATGCGGCAGCGTCTCAGCCAGCGCGGCAGGAAGGGTGCGCTGTTCGACAATTGCTCGGGGCAGGCGCAGCACGGTTTTGTTCACGGCATAACGTGCAGTGGCAATCGCGGCCAGCTTGATGGCATCTTCGTCGTCGCCGACAATGCATACTTGCACGGGCGGCAAAAGATAGCGCTGCAATGCCAGTCCATAAGCGCCGGCATACAGCCCGAACTGCTCCGCAACGCCGGCAAAAGCTTCAAGCGTATCTTCAGCTTTCTCTCGCAGGTCGGGTCTTTCGCTAATTTCGGCGATTCGAAGCAGAAGCATTGCCGCGAGCGAATTTCCGGCAGGCGTGGGCGAATCCTGCAAGGGTTTTCGGCGCGCGGCAAGCACCCCGAGGGGCTGCGCCGCGAAAGAATTCTGCGCGGTGTCGAAAAATCCGCCATTCGTCGCGTCGTAGAAGCGGGCGATCATGGCGTCGGCGATGCGTTCCGCCTGCTGGCAATAATGCAATTTTGCGGTCGATTCCCATGCATCCATGCACGCCAGACCCAGGGCCGCATAATCGTCCAGCATTCCAGCGACCGGCGATGAGGGACGGTTTCCATCCGCATACGCGACGACGCGATTGAGGCTGCCATCCTCATGCCAGGACTCGCGCAGAATTCTATCGAGCGAGAGCAGCGCGAATTTGCGAGCGCCATCGAGATTCAATACACGGGCCGCATTGAGATACGCGGAGGCGGCAAGACTTGTCCAGTTCACGTAGATGGTCTTGTCTACAAATGGCGTCGGACGCAGCAGGCGCGCCGCGTACATTTTTTTCCGGGCCGACTGCAATAGCTCGGTCGCCCGGTCCGCCGAGACAGCGGCACGGCGGGCCACCTCCGCCAGGGAATGCTCGATGTGCAGCGTGTTCTTCTGCGGATTGTGATGCATATCGCCCAACTCGCCAATGTCGTAGTAGGGGCCGGCGATATCCATCTCTTCCGGAGTCAACGCCGCGGCTGCCTCATCACGCGTCCACGTGAAGTAGTCGCCGTCGTCATCCAGCGATTCGTCCGCATCCTGCGAGGCATAGAAGCCGCCGCGGTCGCGATCGCTCAACACCGTGTCCATAAATTTGATCGTCTCAAGGGCTATGCGCGCGTGTTCCGGCTCAACAAAGCTCTGAAAGCTGTGGACATAGTTTCTCAACAACTCGGAATTGTCGTACGACATCTTTTCAAAGTGCGGAACAATCCAGCGCTCATCGACGGAGTAGCGATGGAACCCTCCCGCTAAATGGTCGTACATTCCGCCGCTCGCCATTTTGTCCAGCGTCAGCCGCGCCGCGTTGTGGGTTGCTTCGTCGCCGGTGCGCGTCGCATGATCGAGCAAAAGATCGAGAATCGACGGATGAGGAAATTTCGGTTGTGTTCCGAAACCTCCATAATGCTTGTCGAATTGCTGCAACGCAGACTGCACCAGCTTTTCGACGATGGCGCCATGCAAATCCGCCGACCTGCCGGAGAACGATTCATTGTATTCAATGGCCGCCAGAACGCTGTCGGCAGATTCCACGACTTCATCATTGCGCTCATGGTAGGCATGCGCCATGGTAAGCAGAACGTGGCCGAATCCAGGTCGGCCATATCGCTCGTCTTTCGGAAAATACGTGCCGCCGAAAAATGGTTTTCCTTCGGGGGTCAAAATTACTGTCAACGGCCAGCCGCCCTGACCGCTCATGGCTTGCACGGCGGCCTGGTATCGCGCGTCCACGTCGAGCCGCTCATCACGGTCCACTTTGATGGCAATAAAGTGTCCATTGACGATTTCCGCGATCTCAGGATCCTCGTACGATTCACGGTCCATCACATGGCACCAGTGACACCACACGGCACCAATGTCCAGCAATACCGGTTTGTTCTCGCTGCGGGCCTGCGCAAATGCGACTTCGCCCCATTCCCGCCAATCGACCGGCTGATGCATGGCGGAGCGTAGATATGAAGAGGCCGCATTCGTCAAGGCATTCACATGTTCTTCTGTCGAATGGCTGGAGGGGATTTCCGCGATAGTTGGTTCCTGAGACAATTCGTCCGTGAGACTGTGCCGATCTTCCATGTTGCAATGCCTTCCGTCGTACCGTATGTCTTGTTAGATGCCGCGCGATTACTTAATCAATCGATGCGCAACTTCGGTATAGAGGTCGATCGCCTCCATCTGCTCCTGCTTGGCCAGTCGCTCATTTGGCGTGTGCGCTACGTGGATCGAGCCGGGTCCAAGCAAGAGCGGCTCGCCCCAGTTCGACAACGCGGGAATGTCGGTGGTAAAAGAAGCGATCATGGTGGGCAAGCCTTCAATGCGTTTCAACTTCTGAAACGGAATTTCCAGCGTGACTTCCAATTCCGCATCTTCTCCAATCGCATCCTGGAGCGAGGCGCGAATCTTGTCCGACGCGCCGACAAGCCGCACCAGGATGGTCGCCGTCGCTTCATCGGCGATTACATTAGGGGCGCGACCGCCTTCAATTACTCCAATGTTCAATGTGGAGGACCCGGCTTCC
>JBOGLY010000461.1:0-2886 GCA_050746425.1 Acidobacteriaceae bacterium | reverse complement strand
GGCCAGCCGTGACGAGCAGTCGTGTGCGCAGGCTGGTACCTCTCCACTCCCGCAGCACAAGACCCCAAAGCGTTGCGAAGATGATGATCGAAGCCATGTGCAGGGTCCAGCTCGAAAAGTCGTACTTGCCCATCTTGGTCTGGCCCATCGAGTAGAAAAAAAACTGGAAGTACCAGATGACACCGGCCATGGAAGCGAAGATGTAGTTCCCGAGGATCGTTCCTTTCCCAAGACGCCCAGCCCCGGAGACGTCGCGAGGGTCAAGGTCGACAATCGTGTCGCCTGAGACGTGCGTTGCACGCATGGGATTAACACCGGGGGCGCCGAAGAACTGCCGCACCGAATGGTTTTTGACGATGAGTGCGGCGGACCAGATGAAGTTGGTGAGAAATCCTCCCCAGAGAACGACGATGAGTATGGGAAGGTTCTGCCAGAGGTCGAGTCGATGGGTGGCCAGCAGTTGCACCTTGGCAATGTCGCCGATGGGCTTGCCGGCGGCAAGACCGAAGGCAAAGAAACTGCTCATGATGCCCGCGAAGATAGCTACCGCGATGCCCTTGCCGAAGGAGAAGTCGGACTCTCCCGCTTCAGCCTTCTCTTCCGGCGTAGTCTCTTTTTCCTTCGACCAGCCGGCGGCTCCATTGATAGCGACAGCGACCAGACATACAAGCACGCCAAAAAGTATGACCTGGCCGGAACGCGCGTGCGCGATGGCTACGATCTGTCCGGAATAGATAGGAGGAATCAGCGTGCCAAAAGCCGTACAGAATCCGAGGGCGATGGCATAACCGAGCGCAATACCGAGATAGCGGATGGCCAGGCCGAAGGTGAGGCCGCCGATGCCCCAGAGGGCGCCGAAGAGAAACGCATAACGTACGTCCGCAGAATGGGTGGCATAGGCGGCATGGAGAATGCCGGAGACGTTTGGCACGAAGATCCAGGCAATTACAATCGGCGCGACAATCCAGGCGGCAAAGCCCTGGATGATCCAGTAGATCTCCCACGACCAGCGCTTGATGGCCCGAAAGGGGATGAAGTTTGTCGCCGAGGCAAGGCCGCCCAGCCAATGGTAGATAATGCCGATAAACGGGTTTGCTCCCAAGGACGCCTCGCTCTGCAGGACAGGTTTGGACAGCCATGTCGCTGCGCAGGTGAAACTTTACCCTATTTGGAATATGACTGGCTCGTACATCGCAGCTTTGACACTGCCACTCGCAGAACAAATTTGTTCCCGGCTCCGGCCCAACGTTTTTCCATTTGAATAAGTTTCCATGATAAACATTTAGATTGGGGTGGGGAGCTTTTGCTGGCGTTGCTCGTCTTCCATCTCAGCTTGTCCCGTCCGGAGAGCTTGTGCGTATCGCGCTTTTTATCACCTGCTATAACGACACGCTGTTCCCCGAGACAGGCATGGCTGTGGTTCGGGTGCTGGAGAGGCTCGGTCATGAGGTGGAGTTTCCCCGCGGCCAGACCTGCTGTGGCCAGATGCATTACAACACTGGATACCAGGAGGAGGCGCTACCCCTCTTGCCGCGGTTCGTCGAGCAGTTCCACCACGCGGAAGCTGTGGTCGTACCTTCCTCCAGTTGCGTAGCCATGATGCGCGAACACTATCCAGGAATGGCGCAACGGTTGGAGAAGAGCGGAGGCCATGACGGCCTGGCCGCGGAGGTTGACGCTCTGCTGGAGCGCGTGTACGAGTTCTCTGAGCTGCTGACGCGCAGGCTCGGCCTCACCGACGTCGGCGCCTTCTTCCCTCATCGAGTTACCTATCACCCAAGCTGTCATGGGCTGCGTTCGCTCGGCTTGGGCGATGGTCCGCTGTCTCTGCTGCGCTCAGTACGGGGCATCGATCTGGTGCCTCTCACCGACGCTGAGAGTTGTTGTGGCTTCGGCGGGACCTTTGCTCTCAAAAACGCCGCAGTCTCCAGCGCGATGCTTTCGGAAAAGATCGACGCAATCCTCAGCACCGGAGCGGAGATTTGTACCGCCACCGACAATAGCTGCCTGATGCAGATTAATGGAGCGCTCCATCGCAAACGGACCGGTGTGCGCACCCTGCATCTCGCTGAGATCCTGGCCTCGACACAGCCTGGCGAAGGCAAAGAACAGTCCGGGGGCACTCGATGAGCGCCGGCGACACCCTCGATCCGCGCACCGCGGCGCCCTTTCCGATCGCGGCGGCGCGTTCGCTGAAAGATTCGCAATTGCACACGAACCTGCGTCATGCGACCAGCGTTATTCAAGCCAAACGCGCGCGCGTTGTCTCGGAGATGCCTGAGTGGCAGGCGCTTCGCGATTCCGGGGCGGCAATACGCCGTCACACCATGAAGCATCTCGACGCGTATTTGCTGCAATTTGAAGAGGCGTGCAATCGTGCCGGCGGCACAGTGCATTGGGCGCGCGATGGAGCGGAAGCCCGCGCCATTATCGTCCGCCTGACGCAGGAGGCTCTGGCACGCGAAAATCCGTCCGATCGCAGCTCTGAAGTGCTCAAGATTAAGTCGATGACGACAGAGGAGATCCAGCTCAATCGCGCGCTGGAGGCGGTCGGCATTCATCCCTACGAGACCGATCTCGCCGAGTTGATTATTCAACTCGGGCACGATCAGCCCTCGCACATCGTTGTTCCCGCCCTGCACAAGAATCGTCAGCAGGTTCGTGAACTCTTTCGACGGGAGATGAATCTGCCTGACCTGGGTGAATCGCCCGAGGAACTTGCTGAAGCCGCGCGCCGCTTTCTCCGGGAGCGGTTCCTGCGCGTGCCCGTTGCAGTCAGCGGCGCTAACTTTCTTATCGCCGAAACCGGCGGCGTCTGTGTCGTCGAGAGCGAAGGCAATGGGCGTATGTGCCTGACGCTCCCACGCACGCTGATCACTCTTGCAG
>JBOGLY010000460.1:0-2893 GCA_050746425.1 Acidobacteriaceae bacterium | reverse complement strand
CAGTATGTCCATATCGATCATTCCTCCCCAATTTCCACGACAATCAAGCTTGCAAGCTTGCATTTTGACCTGGCGCTTCCGGCTGATTACAGTAAATGCGTTCGAATGCGGCGGCGATGGTCCGCCATTCCTTCACCAACTGCTCCAACGCTAGCTCGCCTTCCATAGAAAGGCGATAGAAACGCTTCCGGCGCTTATTCTCTTCCCGCCAATCGCTCACAAGTAACTTCTGGCTTTCCAGCCGTCGCAGGAGCGGGTACAAAGTGTTTTCGTCGATTTCGATGCCACGATCGGCCAGCGATTTGCGCAAGGTGTAGCCGTACTGCTCTTTCCGCAATTGAGCCATGACGGCTAATGACAAGCTGCCACGCCGCAATTCGAGCCGGAGATTCTCAACCACGTTGTGAGCCTGCTCACCTGTCATTTAGCCTGCCGTTTTTCTTTGTCATACACTGTATATCACATAGTGTATGACAGAAGCAATCACTCTTTAAAAAGTGCGGGGGGATAGCATATTGGGTGGGCCGCCACTTCGGATAAAACGGAAGCACACGACGGCAGCCACGCGCACTGAAAGGGCTCGTCGAGGGTCGCTACAGGAGATGGACACAAGGAATTCGCCGGCACGCTGGCAAAGACGGCTGGAGAAGCGACCCATTGCAATCCGCAGACGATCTCTGCTGATGTGTTTGCCGTGGAAGCCTTGCGGCGGATGGAAGAGCGCAAGATCACTTCTCTGGTCGCTGTCGACGCCGAGAACCGAGTGGCAGGCGTGATCCATCTGCACGATCTACGGGGAACGAAATTGTTCTGAATGTATTTGAAACTAGGAAACCACAGGTCCCTCTACTTCGATACGCCATTGATCGAAGCAGCGGCGCCTGCTGTTTTCAGGGCGCAATCAATTCTTCAGTCAGCCTGCCCTCCACGCCTAACGTCAGTTCGACCGCGAACAGTTAGAATTGAAAGAGATTCCAAAATTGCGAGAGGAACTCTCCGAACGACATGCATCGCTGGTCGCAACTTTTTCTCCCTACTCTTCGTGAGGCCCCGGCAGACGCTGAAGTCGCCAGCCACAAGTTTCTGGTTCGCGCCGGATATATCCGACAATTAGGCGCCGGCATCTACTCCTATCTTTTTCTCGGTCAGCGCTCCATCAATAAGATCGTCGCAATTGTTCGTGAGGAGATGGACTCGATCGGGCAGGAGTTCCTATTGCCCACCCTGCAGCCGCGCGAGCTGTGGGAACAGAGCGGGCGCTGGAACGGTATGGGCGACAACATGTTTCGACTGAAAGATCGCAAGGGCGCGGACCTCTGCCTGGGCATGACGCATGAAGAGGTAATGACGGAAATCGCGCGCAAGGAACTTCGCAGCTACAAACAATTGCCGCAAATCTGGTATCAAATCCAGACCAAGTTCCGGGATGAACCCCGGCCAAAATCGGGATTGCTGCGTGTGCGCCAATTCCTGATGAAGGACGCGTATTCTTTCGACATTGACTCGGCTGGACTCGACGCCAGCTACCAAAAGCACGATTCGGTCTACCGGCGGATTTTCTCCCGCTGCGGATTGAAGTTTGTCGCCGTCGAGGCGGACTCCGGCGCGATGGGCGGTTCCCAATCGCAGGAATTCATGGTCTACACCGAAGCCGGCGAAGACCTGATCGCAAGCTGCGCCAAGTGCGGATACGCCGCTAACACCGAAAAAGCGACATCGCAGTTGGCACAGGCGGAAGACCTGCCCCCGACTGGCGACGGCCTGCCGGAACTGGTACGCACGCCAGGCATGGGCGCGATTGCTGAGGTGACCGCATTCCTGCAAATCAGCGCCAGCCAGGATATCAAATGCGTGGCATACATGGCAGAAAAACGCGATGCCGCCGACCAGCCGATATGGCTGGCTGTCGCTGTATTCTTGCGTGGCGATCATAACGTAAATGAAACCAAGCTGATGGGCTTGCTGCGCGCCGGGCAACTGCGGCCAATGTTGCCGGAAGAACTGGCCATTTACTTCAAGGCTCCCGGTGGATTTCTCGGCCCGGTTGGATTGACGCAGATCGTAGAATCGAATCTGCTTCCGGAATTGCAACGAATCGCCTTCCAGCCGAACCGGACCCAGCAATTCTGGGCTGCGGCAAATCGGCTGAAAATGGTTGTCGTACTCGACGAGGCGTTGCAAGGCCGAAAAAACATGGTTTGCGGCGCCAACAAACTGGATTACCACTTTCGCAATATCACGCCCGAACGCGATTTCTCCTGGACTGCCGCAGCCAGCGTCCGCACTGTCAGCGAAGGAGAAGGCTGTCCGATATGCAACGCTCCGTTGCGCGTCGCCAAAGCAGTGGAGGTGGGGCATATCTTTAAGCTCGGTTATCGCTATTCAGAGAGCATGGGTGCCCGCGTGCTCGATCCCAATGGCAAGGAGGTCACTCCTATCATGGGCAGTTACGGCATTGGAATCGAACGCATCCTGACCGCCTCTGTGGAGCAAAGTTTTGACGAGAATGGTTTCTCGCTGCCGCCTTCTATCGCTCCGTTCGACGTCGTCGTCACGATAACGAACATCAGCGATCCAACGCTGAAAACAGCAGGCGAAACATTGGCCAAGCAATTGACCGACGCCGGACTGGATGTTCTGTTGGATGACCGCGATGAGCGTGCCGGCGTCAAATTCAAAGATGCGGACCTGATCGGAATTCCCTTTCGCGTCAACGTAGGAAAGAAAGCCGCGGAAGGCCTGGTGGAATTTGTTACGCGTGCCACCAGAGTGAGCGAGGACATCTCAATCGAGACAGCCGCGGATCGGATATACCAGCGTGTGCGGTCAGCTACCCCGGTCGCAATGTCGTAACCGTCGAATCTTTCTCGTGGAGGATAACGGTTTGTGATCC
>JBOGLY010000459.1:0-2897 GCA_050746425.1 Acidobacteriaceae bacterium | reverse complement strand
GTGGAAGGACCACCTGCTTACTCTCGATCACCTGAAGGAAGGCATCGGCCTGCGCGGCTACGGCCAGAAAGATCCGCTCGTCGAATTCAAAAAAGAAGCTTTCATTCTTTTTGAAGACATGATGGACCGCATCGATGCGGAGGCGGCCCGATTCCTCTTCCTCATGCAACCCGCGCGCCCACAGGACGAAGCGAAGCAGATTGAGGCGCGCCAGCGCCGCCAGCAGCAGAATCTGCAGTTTCAAGCCGGTCCGGCGCAACAGCAAGAAGCTCCCAAACCAGTCCGCGCAGGAGCCAAGGTCGGCCGCAACGATCCCTGCCCCTGCGGCTCCGGCAAAAAATACAAGAAGTGCCACGGCGCCGCCGCGTAGCGTGCCTCGCCGGCCGCAAGCCATTCAGCAGCGTGGCAACCTTCAGCTTGTCCTTGCCTCTAACTAACTTAACAGTTAATAATGCGATTTTGGCGCTTCCGTGATACTCTCTCCGCAAGTTTTGGAGGCGCTGTTCCGATCCAGGGAGCGTGTCATGGTTGCCCTTGCTGCCGGTCCTTGCCGCAAGACACAGTGCGCGAACTCGATTCCCCCCGCGCTGGCAGCCGAGCGCCTCTGCCTGAATCATTTCCTTGATGAAGCGTTTCTGCGCGCCGATCACACCCTGGAGCTTTGCCGCGAAGGCAGCGCCATCAATGCCTTGGAGCTGGAATGGTTGCTCGCGGACGCTCTCGCGATTGTCAATAATCTCGACGATGAGCCGCCTGAATCGGATCCTGAGTTGCGCGACCGCATGCTCGAGTTGCTGTTGATCCTCGCGAACTTGCACGAATACGTCGCGCATCATTCCATTCGCTTCGACCTGCCGGCCTGACTCAAATTCACTTTCGCATTCGACCGCATCACTCCGCTTAGTCTGAGCTCGTCGATGGCCCCGATTCCCATTTCGTAAGCGTTAATACACCGAACGATTAAGCATATTGCTTTTCGTTTTCCGCCGATTCAATCTGAAGGTGCAACCCAACGCAGGATGGCCGACACTTCAAAATTCGACCCGTTCAAGCCGGCACAGCCGTCTATTCCAGGCGTTCCCGCTGCTGCATCGGTCCAACCACAGCCCGAACCTGCACCTCAGCCAGCCGAATTTCCACAATCACCGGCGGCGTCAAGATCGATTCCTTCCGGTGTATGGGTCGCCGTCGGGTTGATGATCGTTCTCGGGCTAGGCGGCGCATGGATCTATTGGAGCTCAGCCTCAACTTCAAAAGCTCAGATGGTTCCATCCGAGAGCTCCGCATCCGTCTCTGCACCTGCTGCCAATTCCGCAACTCCCGCGGAAAATCTGCCTGTCGGTCCTGGCATCATCGCCTCTACAAAAGATTTGGCTAAGCCGTGGGCGTCCAAACGCTTTCTCTTCCGAAGTGATCTTTCCTCGGAAGATGTTCCGGCCCTGGTTGTGCACTTGCCCAACGGCCAATATTGGGGTTTGTCGATGATCGAGCCGTTCGGCAGCTGCAAGCTTGAGTACATTACCGATCTGAGTGTGCTACGAACTGAATATGATTTCCGCGCCAATCATCCCATGGTCGGCGATCCGTGCACCCACACCGTTTACGATTTGCTTCAGTACGATGGCGGCACTCCCGATGGCGGCCTGGTTCGCGGCGCGATCGTTCATGGAGCCGGAGTCCGCCCGCCTTTGGCCATCGAAATAAATGTCGATGGCAAGCAGTTGCGCGCCGTCCGCATGGAATGACGTTCCTCGTTTCCAAGCCTCTCCACTCATTCGAATCACTGCGCCGCTCCTTTGTCCCCAATTGTGTGATCCCACACGACAAAACGTGCCTCGCAATGCCTTGCATAATGGCGCGCAATTCAGAAAAGCGGGCACAACAATCCCCAGACAGCGTCAACCCATTTGCTTGCATCGTAGTAGACTGGAGTTCGCGACCGCCCAATCGCCACTTGAGCGGCGGATTCCGCATAGATCATCAAGGAGAGGTCTTCGATGCGCCAGAAATCGATCGTTCCGCTCATCGCATTGGCCATCGCCTTCGCGGCTGGGTGCGCGCACAAGGCGAATGATGCGGCGCTCGTCACCAGTATTAAGGCGCAGATGTTTTCCGACCCTAAACTAAAGGACGCCAACCTGCAAGTCGCATCGAGCAATGGCGAAGTGACGCTCAGCGGCTCCGTGCCCAACGATGCCGCACACCTGGACGCCTACAAAATCGCTTCGCAGACCGCCGGCGTTGTTCGCGTGAACGACAAAATCTCCATCAACGAAGCCATCGCTACGCCCCCGGCTGCTCCGTCGCAAGCGCCGCCTCCGCCGCCCAAGCCATTGCCGGTTGCCACGCCGCACGTCTCCCATAACCATGAAAAACAGCGACACGAGCGCGCCAAGCAATCTCCCCCGCCCGACAAAAATACCGAAACCGCGATGAACATAGCCCCGCCCCCTCCATCGGATCAGAATCAACCGGACGACGCCTCAACAGCACAGCCGTCTCCTGCGCCTGCCCCGGCATCCCAGGCCGCTCCCGCTCCGCCTCCGCCGCAACCGGTGCAGTTGCAAATCCCCGCCGGAAGCACCATTACAATCCGCATGATCGACTCCGTCGATTCCTCGGTAAATCAGCCCGGCGAAATTTTCCACGCTTCTCTTGATCAGCCACTCGTCGTCGGTGACCGGGTTGCCGTTCCGAAAGGCGCCGACGTGTATGTTCGCCTGACCAGCGCCAACTCCGCCGGTCGCGTGACCGGCACCAGCGAACTTCGCCTCGAACTCGTCAAACTCGAGTTTCAAGGCCAGTCGTATCCGCTGGTCAGCAGCACCTACAGTCTGAATGGCGCGTCGCGCGGCAAAGACACCGCGAAAAAGGTCGGCGTTGGAGCAGTGCTCGGG
>JBOGLY010000458.1:0-2917 GCA_050746425.1 Acidobacteriaceae bacterium | reverse complement strand
GGTCCACTTCTTTTGTGGATCGATAAATTCTCGCGCGTGCCGCGCGTGGCCGGCGATGTTCCAGGTAAGGCGTGCCTCAGTGTGCGCGGGAAATTCCGGGACGGAGAATTCAACTTTTTCTTCGCCAAAGTCCTGGCTGCTTAGGAGCGCCTGGCGATAATGCTTGCCGTCAAGCGCGAGATCGATGCTGCTGTTGGGCTTTAGCGGTCTTGCGTAGCGGAGAATTGCATCGACGGACTCCTGCAATTGGCCCTGGCGCTGCCGATAGAAGATGGTCGGGAGAACAAACGCGGAAGAGTCGCTGAGGGAAATATGCTTCGTGCTTGGGTCGAGTTCAATCGCATCGTACGTGAGCGCGTCGCCCGGAGACAGCGCGGCATCGGGCAGGGACGCGGGAGGTTTCTCGACGGCTTGCAGGGTGATTGTGTTCGCGCCGGAATGCAGATAGCTACCGGGAAAATCGACCACTACGTCCGCGTGCGAGTAGGCGGCAAAGGTGGCGTCGCTGTAATCGCCGCCATTGTAGTCGAGCTTTGGCTGCAGGTAGAACGTCCCTGTTTTTCCGTTGATGGCGACGCGCAGGGCTGGGACGCCGGGGTTTTCAATCAGCAGCGCGACATGGAGTCGATACGATGACGCTGGAGAGTTGGGCAATGAAAAATGGATCGCCCATGGGGCAATTGGCTTGGCCGCATTTGGTTGCGACGGAGTTGAAACCGACTCGACCGGCTGCTTGGCGTACCAATCTTTTTGGGCGGTGCTGGTGCCGACGGTGAAATTGACAGGCTGGTTCGGAGCTCCCTGGGCAAACTCAACGGAAGAGCGGTTGAAGACGCCGATGGTAAATACCGGGGTCGCGGAGTCGGCCTGCGCGTTGGCGAAAAGCGTGCAGAGAACTGGCAGTGAGAAAAGGATGGATGCGAGAAGCAATCTGGTCATTGATTTCGTGCTTGGTTTCATGGTTGACTCCAGTGTTCTTTCGCGTCGACCCCATCTGGTATCGACCCGCATGAGGGTGCCCCAGGTCTCAAAATCGAGACCTGGGGCACCCGTATATCGCCAGACCAATGCTTCTTCGACTCAAATACCGGCGGCGCGGATGGCTGCGTGAATGCAATGCAGCAACAGGTGCGGCGCGCATCCGAACAGCACTACGCCGACAGCCAGCAGGACGATCACGACCGAGCTGAGAATCTGCGTCCTGATTGTAGCTGCTTCGGGCGATGTGTTGGCAAATTCCTCCGGCAGTTTCGCGACGTAGATGTGCTTGAGCACCTTGAGATAGTAGTAGAGCGACACGGCGCTGAGCGCAATGGCAAGGACGACAAGCCAGAGCAGGCCGGGGCCAGAATGCAGCACTGAAACGAAGAGATAAAACTTGCCGAAGAATCCGGCGAGAGGTGGAATGCCGGCGAGCGAAAGCATGAAGACGAACATGCATGCGGAGAGGATGGGAGAGCGGCGGCTGAGTCCGTCGAAGTCTGAGAGTCGATCGCCGCCAGTTTTTTGTTCGACGATTGCGACCACGCCAAACGCGCCGAGGGTCGCCAGCGCATAGGTCAAAACATAATAGAGCAGAGCGGCGAGGCTTTGCTGAGTGTGGGCCACCAGGGCGAGCAGAATGTATCCAGCATGGGAGACGGTTGAGTAGGCAAGCAGGCGTCGAACGCTGCTCTGTACGATCGCGACAAAATTTCCCAGCACCATGGAGAGCGCTGCCACGATGGCAAGGACGGGGACCCAGCCGCGCGCAAAGTGCAGCCACGCGGCGCTGCCCTCCGCTCCGGCAAAGCCGACCGCCATTATTTGAAAAAAGATGAAAAAGCTGGCGACCTTGGAACTGGATGCGATGAATCCAGCGCTGGGCGTGGGAGCGGCCTGGTAGACATCCGGCGCCCAGAAGTGAAATGGGAAAGCGGCGACTTTGAAGCCGAAGCCGATTACCGTGGTGACGATGGCGACGAGCAGCAGGGGACTGAGCGGAGTGCCTTGAATCGACGCGTGATGAATCGAGGCGGCAATGAGCGGCAGGCTGATCGAGTTTGAGAAGCCATAGAGCAGGCTGAATCCAAAGAGAAGAAAAGCCGCCGACATTCCGCCGAACAGAAAATACTTGAGGGCGGCCTCGGACGAGCGCGGGCTATTTTTGTCGAAGGCGGCGAGGATGTAGAGGGACAAGCTGAGCGTCTCGAGCGAGATGAAAATTACCAGCAGGTCCTGGGAGCCTACCAGGAACATCATGCCGACGGTGGCCGCGAGGACGAGCAGAACGAACTCGCCGACATGCTCTGTAAAGCTGGAGTTGACGGAGATCAGCAGGGTGGCGATAGCGAGCGCGAGCAAAGCGATCTGGACTATATGGATGAGCGGATTTGCAATCAGCGATCCATCAAGGACGGTCGCTTGCGCCGGAGAGCGCAGGACCTGAACGATTGCGGCGGCGCAGCCGAGCGATGCGATTGTGGCGGCGGCGGTGAATCGGGTCAGCAAGCGTTTTGCGCGGAGAAGCAATAGATCGACAGCCAACGCGACCAACGCCGCGATGACGACGATGACTTCCGGTGAGGCTAGCTGCCACAGGTGCGCATAATTCACTGCGGTCATCGCCAACCCCCTTGTCGGAGGCCGTTAAACAGGGGCGAATTCAATGCGGGGACAATGACGTTCAGCAGCACCTGTGGATAGAGGCCGACGACGATGCTGGCAGCAATCAGAATGATGGCGGCAAGGCGTTCGGGAAAGGAAATAGGCGGCAATGGCGGGTGGGGCGAGGCAGAATCGTTGCCGCCCTCTGCAAAAAACGCCTTTTGCATGGCGCGCCAGATGTACGCGACCCCGATAACGATTCCGATGCCGACGAAGACGGCAAACACTGGATACGCGTGCCAGACGCCGATGAGGATCATGAGTTCCGCAA
>JBOGLY010000457.1:0-2918 GCA_050746425.1 Acidobacteriaceae bacterium | reverse complement strand
GAGAACAGCGTCCGCCGCGACCAGCTCTCCATCCTCATCCGGCGCGGTGCCAGGGCCGCGATGTTCAAGTCCCCCCGGTCTATGCTCAAGTCCCATCGACACGCAGAAAGCCGGAAATCCGTGCGCAAAATTTGTCGTCCCGTCCAGCGGATCGATGTACCAGCGATACTCGCATTCCATCCGCGCCCGCGTTCCCTCTTCGCCGACAATTCCGTAATCCGGCCATTGCGCGCGAATCCGCTCGACCAGCAGCTTTTCGCTCTCGCGATCGGCCACCGTCACCAGGTCCACTTCGCCCTTATATTCGGTTGCCACTCCATGTTCATAGTGGCTGCGCAGCAACGAACCTGCCGCGCGCGCCATCTCCGACGCCGGTCCCGCATGAGGAAAATTCAGATCGCTCATGCCGGCAAATCCTCTTCCGGTCCCTTGATGTCTGGCTCCTCGACGCCCGGCGATCTTTCCTTGCGAGGCGTGGGCTTTCTTGCCTTTTCCGTGATGGTCAATATCTGATGTTTGTAGATGAATAGATTCGGCTTGCCCTCGCGCGTCAGCCGTATCATTCGATCATCGAAATACTCAATCCATCCCTGCAGCGATTCGCCGCCGCGAAGCTGCACCACCACCGGCGTCTGCCGCTCGCTCAATGTACGCAGATAAATAGCTTCCTGCCCGGTTTCAATTTGTGGATGATGGGATTTCTGCTTGCGCCGACCGCTGCCAGAGGTGTTCACCACCGCAGTATATCGCGCGCAGCCGGCTGCCCCAGGTTCGCGAAGCTAACCTGGGCTTCTTACCGGTCACCGGTCAAAGAGCTATCGCGCACCGTCCGCGTAATAACCCGTGCGATATTGCAGATGGTACATTTTGTTCCACGCCGGGTTCGTCATCTGCAATTGAATCCGTCGAAAACCGACACGGTCCAGATTTCCCGTCTGCGCTGGATAATAACCAAGCAAATATTCTGAGCGCAGCCCGAGCGATAGCCGCGTCATCGCATCCTGCAGAAGATTAATGCTATCGGCATAGAAATACTGCCCACCGGTATCGCGCGCCAGTTGAATCAGCGCATGTTCCCCGCCCAGGTCGCGGCCGGCGTTTGCCTCGATCGGCACCAGAATTACGCTTTCAATGCTCGCCTGGGCGCGCAACGCCGCGGCCCGCGCCTGCTCGTAATCCACTCCGGCAACGCTGTTCGACCCATCGCTGACAACCAGAATGATTTTGCGCCCACGATTTTTTCCCAGATCCTTCGCCGCGCGCGCAATCGCCGCATATAGCGCCGTCGGCCCATCCGCATGGAGACTGTGCAATCCTCGATCGACCGCGCGCCGATTGCCGGTGAACGGGACCACCCGCGTCACCTCGCCAGAAAATTCCAGCACTTCCACGCGATCGAAATATTCACTCGGGTGCCCCATCCTTTGCGCGCTTTTGGCGCAAATGGTGGGAGAGGAGGGATTCACACCTTCTTCGCCCTGCAATAAAGAACGGACAAACTCGTATGCGGCCTGCTTCGCCAGCGGAAGTTCTTTGCGAACGCTGACGCTGGCATCAATGGCCAGCACAACTGAAAGCGGTCGCGCTGCATTGGCCTGAAACACACGAATCGCTTCAGGATGGCCATCTTCCGTCAGTGCGAAATCCTCACGCCGAAGCCCCGTAACAGGCCGTCCTTTCGCATCGAGCACCGTGACCGGCACGTTGACCAGGTCGACGTGGACCCTCAACGACTCGCCGGGAACTTGTGGGTGCCCCATCCTTTGCGCGCCCTTGGCGCAAAGGGTGGGAGAGAAGAAACACAGCATCGCGAAAATCGCCGCCGCCCGGCGCCAGCTCACGTGTTTTTCTCGTCGCGTGCTGCAACGGAAATCTCCGCCGGAAACGGTTCGCCGTCGGCCCACGCCGCGCCATCCTCAAACCATTCCTTCTTCCAGATCGGAACTGTTTTTTTCAGCGTGTCGATCAGCCAGCGGCACGCGTCGAAAGCCTGCGCGCGATGCGCTGAAGCCACGGCAATCAATACGCTGGTCTCGCCTACCTGCAACCGCCCCAACCGATGCACCAGGGCGATTCGGCGCACGCCAAAACGTTGCTTCGCGTCGTCCGCCAGCGACTGCATCTGGCCCAGCGCCATCTCTTCATACGCTTCGTAATCGAGGTAGAGCGTCCGGCGTCCGCGCGTGTTGTTGCGGACAATGCCGTCGAAGACCACTACCGCGCCTGACTCGCCTTCTTTCACCTGGGCAACCAGCGCGTCGGCATCGATCGCCTCGCGCTGCAGTCGAATCCAACCACTCCCGCGATCGTCACACGCAACGGAAATATTTTCCGCGCAGCCGCCACTGACCGGCGGAAGCAGCGCGATTTCATCGCCGTCCTCCAGCACCCGCGTCGGCAAAGCGTATTCGCGATTTACCGCAATCGCCAGCGATTGCTGGAATTTTTTTGCCTTCGGAGCCGTCACAACGAAACGGCGCAAAAATTCCTCTACCGTCGCCCGCTCCGGCAATTCCATCAGTTCGTTCTCCCGCGCCGACTCGTCCTTCAACGCGCCGAACAGCAATACGCGCACTCGCATGGCTCCAGTGTAGTCGTCGAAAATCCTCGCACGGAGTATATCCGGGTGCCCCATGTTCGCGCAGCTAACATGGGGTCTTTGTTCGTTTCCCACATGAGCCGCCCAGTCACCCCAGCGGGCATAAATCCCCCGCCGGGGACCCCGACACGCGGCGCATATGGGGCACCCAGGTCTCCATCTACTGCCGGACAGATTCTCTCTACAATTCCTGTTCGCCCGGATACCATATCCGCGTTCCTTCGACCCGGGCAAATGGAGTGAGCGTATGAGGTTTCCGATGCGATTTCCATGCCGTCGTGACAAAGATGTCCTCTACGGAAATACCGCGGACCAACAA
>JBOGLY010000456.1:0-2940 GCA_050746425.1 Acidobacteriaceae bacterium | reverse complement strand
AGATTGCCGTCCGCACTGAATGAGAGGCGATTGATCGAGGTTGGCGTTCCAACTCCGGGTCGAATCACCAATTCGCCCCCCTGCATTGAGACTCCGCTTTTCTGCTCTTTGTGCTTAGCATCCTGAAGCAAATAAGCTGGAGGTGGGAAGGTTGCTTGCGCCCTCGCAATTTGGGAACTGCACAATATAAGCAGTATGAACAGCAGCTCCAAAATCCGCATCGACGAACGACTACTACTCGGGATCATGGGTTTTTCACCTGTGAGGCAGAAGATATCCCTGTGATGGCTCGAAATAGGAAGAAAAATGAGCGAACCAAAATTCCGGGTCGATAGGCCCAAGTCAAGACGAAGCCAGCGCAGCTTTCACTTGTTCGCTGACCTGCTTGCCGTCGGCGCGCATTCCCATCGACTGAAATTTTGTCTGCACCGCTTTCATCACGCTGCCCATGTCGCGCGACGTGGGCCGAGTGCCCGCCGCCGACATCTCCGCAACCACAGCTTCCACGGTGCCGCGAATGTTCTCCGCCGAGGCCGACTTCGGCAGATAGCTCTCGATGATCGGGATCTCCGCTGCTTCCTTCTCCACCAGGTCCATCCGATTGCCCTTGGTGAATTGCTCGATCGAATCTCGCCGCTGTTTCACCATCGTGACCAGGATCTGCTCCGCTTCCGCATCGGTAAGCGGGGCGCGCTTGTCGATTTCCTTGTTCTTCAGCGCGGTTTTCATCATGCGAAGCGTGGAAAGCTTGTCCGCTTCGCGCGCCTTCATCGCCGCCACCATGTCCTGCTGCACTTTGTCCGTCAAGCTCACCGCAACCCTCTCAATTCTGTCGAATAGAAAATGTTCAAACTTCCAATTATAGGCGTGCGGCAGGACCCCTGTTTTTTCACTAGAATGTAGACATGTTCCATAAGACGCGTCTCTTTACTCCCGGTCCGACCCCTTTGCTGCCAGCGGCGCAATTCGCCATGGCTGCCGCCGATCTGCACCATCGCACTCCGGAATTCCGCGTGCTTTACCAGCGCGTGCTGGACCAGCTCCGCACATTTGTCGGCTCCAGGAACGACGTTGTTCTGCTCACCAGCTCCGGCACCGGAGCCATGGAAGCCTCAATCGCCAATCTGACCTCGCCGGGGGACCGTGTGCTCGTGCTCACCGCCGGAAAATTCGGCGAACGGTGGACCGGCCTGGCCAAGGCGTTCGGCTGCCAGACGGATGTTGTCAGCGCGCCGTATGGACAGACGCTGTCGCTCGAAGCCGCGCGCGCCGCGCTCAAGAGCGATACCCGCCTGGTGCTGATGCAGGCCACGGAGACCTCCACCGGCGTGCGCCATGACGTGCAGGCGTTCGCGGAGATGCTCCGCTCTGCTCGCTCTGACAGCGGGAGCGACGCCTTGCTGGTGGTCGACGCCATTACCGGCCTGGGGACAACACACCTTGACATGGATGGCTGGGGTGTCGATGTCCTGATCGGCGGATCGCAAAAAGCAGTGATGATTCCGCCCGGCCTCGCGTATCTCGCGGTCAGCGAGCGCGCCTGGAAGCGCATGGAGACCGCCAAAAACCCGCGCTACTATTTCGATCTTCGCAAGGAGCGCAAAGTCGCCTCCAAGGGCGAGTCCGCCTACACCCCCGGCGTTGCGCTGATTGCCGCGCTTGGGGCCGCCCTCGACTATATCGCCGCGCAGGCGGATGGCGACCTGGCGAAAGGTCGCATGTTGCTGGTTGAAAATGCCGAGACCTGTGCCGCCATGTTGCGTGGTGCCGTTCCGGCGCTGGGAATGCGCCTGTTCGCGCCCGATGCTCCCGCCGCGGCCGTGACCGCCGTGATGCCGCCCGGAGGCGTCGATTCCGGCGTCATCGTGAAGCAACTGAAATCTCGCTTCGGCGCAATTGTCGCCAACGGTCAAGGAGAAATGAAAGGGCAGATCTTCCGCGTGGCGCATCTTGGATTTTTCGATCCGCTCGACACTCTGGCGATTATTGGAGCGCTGGAACAAGTCACCGCCGATTCGCTGCCGCCATCGAAGTTCGCGCTGGGCGATGCCCTTGCGGCGGCGCAGCGCGTGTTCGCTGCGCGCAACCGCGTTGCCGCGCAGCCATCGCTAGAAACTGTAGCGGCGCGCTGACAATCTCGCGGGTGTCAGAATCCCAGGCCTCAATATCGAGACCTGGGGATCATCATGTTCCTGCGAAAAATCTGTACAAACCTAACGCCATCAACAGAACGGAAAATGAAAACATGAAAGTTGTTCTTGCCGAGAAGGTCTCTCCAGCCACGATTGCCGTATTTGCCAAAGAAGCAGACTGGAAAGTAGTCGCACATGACCAGATCAAGAACGGCCTTCCCGCCGAGTTGGCCGACGCCGATGCGCTGATCGTTCGCTCCGCTGTCGACGTGGATGCCGCGCTATTAGAAAAAGCGCCGAAGTTGCGCGTGATCGGCCGCGCCGGCGTCGGCGTCGACAATATTGACATTGAAGCCGCAACCCGCAATGGAGTCGTGGTGATGAACACTCCAGGCGCGAACGCCGTCGCGGTTGCGGAACTTACCATCGCGCTGATGATCGACCTGGCCCGCATGGTTCCGCGCGCGAATTCAACCATGCATTCCGGGCGCTGGGAAAAGAAATCGCTGCAAGGTACGGAGCTGCGCGGCAAAACCCTCGGCATCGTCGGCCTGGGTCGCGTCGGATTGGAAGTGGCGCGGCGGGCACGCGTCTTCGGGATGGAGTTGATTGGCCACGATCCCTTCGTTTCCGAAAATCCAAAACAACGTGCCGCGATCGCGCGGGAATATGGCGCGCGTCACACCTCGCTCGAAGAGGTGTTTCGCGATGCCGACTTCATAACATTTCACGTCGGACTGACTCCGGATACGGAAGGCATCGTTAACGCAACCACGCTTGCCGCGATGAAAAAAGGCGTGCGCATCAT
>JBOGLY010000455.1:0-2981 GCA_050746425.1 Acidobacteriaceae bacterium | reverse complement strand
GAAATACGAGCCGCTGACCTTCATCTTCGATCTCGGCGGCAGCTACGAGACGCTGACGCGTGTCTTCGGCGGAACCTATCTCAATGTGGGTCTGAAGAATCCCGGCTTCACCATCAACCCGTTTTCATTGGAGCCGACCGACGAAAACCGGAATTTTCTCTTTCTCTTCCTGCGGGTGCTGATCGAGTCCGGCGGACGCTACGAACTGGCGCCCGAAGACGAAAAAGCGCTGTTCGCCGCGATCGAGCGCGCGTACAAACTCCCCGCCGAGATCCGGACGCTCACCAACTTCGCCTCTATCCTCGGCCCGCTGGGGGAAAGGCTCCATCGGTGGACACAAGCGGGGCAGTTCGGCCATCTTTTCGACAATGTAGAGGACACACTGACATTCTCGCGCTTCCAGACCTTCAACTTCGATGGCTGGTCGGAGTACCCGGACGTACTGGAGCCGCTATTGTTTTACGTGTTGCAGCGGGCCTCGTCCGAGATTGAAAGGCCCGCGAACACGGCGACCTTCAAAGTCTTCGTCATCGACGAGGCGTGGATCTTCCTGAAGAACAAGACGATTCGGGAATGGATCATCCGTGCCGAAAAAACATGGAGGAAAAAGAACGCCGCGATGGTGCTGGCCACGCAATCCGTGGTGGAGCTGGCGGACTCCGACATGCTGCACATCGTCAACGAGTCCTGTCCGACGAAAATCTTCCTTGCGAACGCGAACATCGACCGGAAGCTCTACAGCGAAATCTTCCAGTTGAACGATACCCAGCTTGAGCTGCTGGAATCGCTCGTCCCCAAGCGCGAGCTGCTGCTAATACAGCCGCGTGGCACCAAAAAGCTGGTGCTGGAAGTGGATGCGCTGACCTACTGGATCGCCACCAATAACTCCCGCGACAACATCCGCAAACAGGAATATTTTGCCCGTTTCGGGCCGGAGGAAGGCTTGCTCCGGCTTGCGGCGGACTATCCCAACCCTACACGTAATGAGGTGACCGCATGAAACGTTTTCCTATCCTTCCCCTGGTGCTTGGCCTGGTTGCGACCGTTGCCCACGGCCAGCAACAAGCCCGCATCGTCCATTATCACCAGAACGACATCGTCAGCATCCGCGCGCGGATGCATTACACCACGCTGATTCAGCTTCCATCGACCGAGAAGATCATGGAAGTTGCCACTGGCGATAAGGACTTCTGGATCATCGATGCGGTCGGCAATTACTGTTTCCTGCATCCGGCCAAAGCCGGCATCCAGTCCGACCTGAATCTGATCACCAACAAAGGCAACGTGTATTCGTTCACGCTGGACGATGACGAAACCGATGAGCCGGACCTGAAGGTCATCATCGAGCCATCCGATCCGTCTTCCCTGGCCGCCGCCAATGCTGCTACCAAATGGGTCCCGGCATCGGAAGTGACCTACGTCGAAGCGCAAACCAAGCTGGCGCAACAACACGCTGCCACCGCCGTCGAAGAGTTCCGCGCCGACTACCCGATACAGGTACTGAAGTTCGATTACCGCTATCACAATGACAAGCCGTTCCACATTACCGCCATCTACCACGACGACAAATTCACTTACATCAAGTCGTCGGCTGTGGGAAATTTTGCCGTATACGAGGTGAAAGACGGCCAGCCCGACCTCATCAATTTTCAGTTGAAGGACGGAACTTACGTGATTCCCCAGGTGGTGGACAAGGGGTATCTCGAAATCGGCAAGCACAAGCTCACCTTCGAGCGGAAAGACAACAGGTGATGCCAATGGCAGAAGAGAAAACAACTTCCGAAGTTCAGCCGGAAGCAGTTCCGCCGGAGGCGCATCCGCCAAACGCGCAGTTTCGCGACAAGCGGGTACTGCCCGAAGGGGTCGTGCCCAGGCAGGCGCAAGGGTATGTGATCGCCGGACTCGCCGTGCTCATCCTGCTGGCCGTGATGTTCTCGAAGAACCACGCCCGACCTGTGCCCAAGGAAACTCTGTCAACACAGGCCACCGTGTCCAACAACATGAACCAGCAGAAGATTCAGGAACTGGAACAGAACCTCAGCGCCGACCAGCGCCAGAGCCGGCAGCGGGAGCAGGCACAAAAAGAAAATGTCGCTGGCCCTGTCTCCGGCAATTCCTCTGCTTCCCCCGCAGATGGCATTGCTCCTGCTACGCAGTTGCCGCCCCAAACCCAATCGCCCGGCGAACCGATTGCGGATGCAGAAAAGGCGCTCGCCTTCAAGGCGCGTTTCGCTTCCAACCTTGTCGCTCCCACCGATGCTACATCCCCAGTAGTGACTAGCGCCGACTTCGCGGGCGCAAACGCCCATGCTGGCCAGCAAAATGCTCCCTTTTTGAACCACCCTGCAAGCGCATCGCAGCAGCCTGCCACTGCTGCCAGCAAGCGTGCGCCGGAGGTGAACATCAATGCCGCGCATGGCCAACCATATGTCATTTTTGAGGGCACCACTATCGACACCGTGCTGACCAACCGCTTGGATGGCGAGTTCGCCGGACCGGTCAAGGTGATGGTGACCAACCCTGTCTATAGCCGGGACGGTCAGCATGTCCTCATTCCCGCAGGCACCTTCATTCTAGGTAACGTCCAGAAGGTATCGAGCTTCGGTCAAAAGCGGCTGGCCGTCACCTTCCACCGCATGATCATGCCCGATGGCTATTCGGTCGATCTCGACCAGTTCCACGGCCTCGACCAGATCGGCGACACCGGCCTCACGGACAAGGTCAACAACCACTACCTCGAAATCTTCGGCACATCCATCGCTCTCGGAGTGATCTCCGGCGCTGCCGAGGCCACCACCAACGGCGGCTATTCCGAGAGCGGCTCGGATATGTACCGCCAGGGCATGGCGTCCAGCCTTTCACAGTCGAGCGCGAATGTCCTTAACCGTTTCATCAACGTTCCGCCCACCATCACCATCCGCGAAGGACATCGCATCAAGGTCTACCTCACTCAAGACATGCTGTTGCCGGCGTATGAATAC
>JBOGLY010000454.1:0-2991 GCA_050746425.1 Acidobacteriaceae bacterium | reverse complement strand
GATCGAATCCGAGCTTCTCGCAATGCGCCGCGAATTACCCGTCGACTCAACCCGCGAGAACGCCGAATTGTGCAACCTGCACACGGTCGCGGAATTGATTGTCGAGTCGGCGTTGGCACGCAAGGAATCTCGCGGCGCCCACGCGCGCACCGATTTTCCAGGTCATGCCCCCGGCCCTGCCCGGCATTCCCGCATGGTTCGTGGCCGCGTCGACTTCATCGAATTTGAATAGAACAAACCCAGCCCTACTGTAGGCAAAAGGCACTACCATCCCGAGCCGAGGTCGCGGCTGCGACCGCAGTCGAGGGACCTGCTTTATATTCGCGTCACAAGCTATTTACATGTGGCGCGGATGTTTGGAAGTTTTCATCCTGAACGAAGCGCAGCGAAGTGAAGGACCTTGCGTTGCCACAAACCGCGAGATCCTTCGCCGTTGACTCAGGACGACAAACCAAATTTGTACCATACATCGACAGTGGATCCGAGATCATAGGCGCTCCGTCAGGGTTGCGCATTTGTCTCCGCTGGCGACTGCCTTGAAAGCAGCGACCAGACGGTAGTAATGCCGACGGCCAATGCAATCACGGCGAGCGAAATCCAGATCGATATCGCGAAAACATTGCTCAGAATCATCTTGACGCCGACAAAGATTAGAATCGCCACCAACCCGTATCGCAGTTTGTTCAGCCGTTGCAATGCCGCCGCCAGCGCAAAGTAAAGCGAACGCAATCCCAGCACCGCAAAAATGTTTGAGGAGTAAACGATGAATGGATGATGCGACACCGCCAACACGGCGGGAATCGAGTCGGTTGCAAAAACCACATCCGTGGCCTCAATCGCAATTAGCGCGACCAGCAGGGAAGTAATGCGCAGGTGCCCGTCCTCCCAAACAATGAATCGCCTTGGATTTCTCTGCCGCGCAACCGGCGGGTGGCGAGTCAGCCAGTTGACCCAAAACGGGGCGCGATCTGGTTCAGAACGGACAGATTTTCGCAACAAGTGCCAGGCCGTGTAGAGCAGCACCGCCCCGAAGGCATAATTCATCCAGGAGAATGCATTCAGCAGTTCGATGCCCGCGAAAATCATCAGCGCGCGCATCGCAATTGCGCCCAGCACCCCGAAGAACAAGACTCTGCGCTGTTGCGCCAGATGCAGGCCGAAGGCGTGGAACAACACCAGGAAGACAAATAGATTGTCTATGCTGAGCGATTCCTCGATGCCGTATCCCGCCAGATATTCCAGGGCATATCGCTCTGCCAGCACATAATGCACAAGCAGCGCGAACAGCAATGCCGCAGCAATCCAGACGCCCGTCAGCCAGTAGGCCCGCCGTGCAAGCGTGCTCTCTTCCCGCGCCGTTCGAGTGCAGGCCCAATCGACGGCCAGCAGCCCGAATACCAGCAAGTGAAACACAACCCACAGCCATACCGGCGCTCCGCCAAACGTGCGGCCATCCATCAAATGCGTGCCGATGGTCATCAATCGATGCTATCTCTGATTCAATAACTGGATTGTCTCAAGGACCGTCTGGCCCACCACCGTCAAGCTGTGCGCGCTGATCTTGTCCATGGTGTCCTGGGCTGTGTGATGATAGCCGTCGGGCATCAGAGGAGTGTGAGGCCCGTAGTCGTAGTCGATCAAATCGGCACAAGGAACGCCGCGCTGGACGAAGGGTAGATGATCGTCCTCAATCGCATTGGCTGTTGCAAAAAAATAGGACTCGTCGCCCTCCCGCTTCGCTGCTTTGTCCACCAGATCCAGCAGCCATGGCGTGGAGTTTTGGTCCCGCACGATGTCTAAATCCCTGTCTCCGATCATGTCGAGCAGCAGAAATGCCTTGATTCGCTTCAGCGTCCCATCGCGGTCCCACTTGGCCGCAAGGTGGCGGCTGCCATAAAGCGAGTCCGTGTTCGACCATTGCTGAATCGCTTCTTCGCCATCAAAAAAAACCAGCCATACACTGTAGCCATAGAGCGTGCGTCCACGAAATTCGTTCGCCAACTCGATCAGCAGGCCGCTGGTGGAAGCGCCATCGTTGGCGCCGACGTAATCGATATTGCGCAGCGGGTAGTTCGTTTCATAGTGCGAGGCCAGCACGATCACGCCGGGCTTTCTTCCGGGGAGTTTCACGATGAAATTGTGCATCGTCATCACCCCGGCAGGTGTGTTGGTGCTGAACGTGTCTTCTTCCAGATTGTCTTTGGCAAATTGCCGCTTCAGGAGGTTCTCCGCGCAGATATGGCCCTGGCTTCCGATCCAACGCGGTCCGCAGTTCACAATGTCCTGCGCGTACTGGTAGGCGCGGCCCCCATTCACCTGGATGCGCGCGCTGGCGTGCGGACGCGCCTCCGCGTAAGCTGTGGACCCAACCGCAAAGCTGCAACCTGCGGCAAGAACGGCCAATGTCGCCAGGCCCGTGGTGCATCGCGGCATCAGGCCGCCCCCTCTTGTGCTTTCTTTTTTCTGTTGCGTCGGTCCGGATGCACAAAATGCGCCACCGCGATGCTCACCAAATAGAGCGCCAGCATTGGCGTGGCGAAGATGCACATGCTCAGCGGATCTGGCGTCGGAGTAATAATTCCCGCGACAATAAAAATGACCAGAATTGCATAACGAATATTTTTCAGCAGCCATTTGGCGCTGACAATGCCGAACAACGCCAGGAAGAAGACCAGTATCGGCAGCTCAAAAACAACTCCCAGGCCAAGGATCACCGTCGAGAACAACTCCATATATTCCCCGATGGTCACCATCGGCGTGAACTGGGAACTGTACCCGATCAGAAATTCGAGCGCTCCTGGATAGACGAATCGATAGCCGAAAAACGCTCCCGCCAGAAACAGTCCTACCGTCGCCGACATGAACGGGACTACATAGCGCTTTTCATTTTGATAAAGGCCGGGCGCGATGAACAGCCAAACTTGGTACAGAATAAACGGCGAGGCAATAATGATGCCGCCAAACAGGCCAATCTTCAGATAGAAATTGAAT
>JBOGLY010000453.1:0-3021 GCA_050746425.1 Acidobacteriaceae bacterium | reverse complement strand
GGCAATCTCTTTGTGAAATGCGTCGAGCGCCTTGTCCGGTGGTTGCCGTTCCATATACAGCAGCGAGTATTCGGCCCATAGACTCAATTGCGCGGGGTTCAACTTTTGCGCTTGATCCAGCTCGTTTTGGGCCTCGGCGACGTGCCCGGTCTTGAGCGCGGCAAAGGCTTGTTCGACTAGTTCTCCGGCCGCGGGCACTTCTGAAACCGCAGTTGCGGCAGCGGAAGCATTGCCGGTCGCGACAGTAATCAAGAGACTTTCCCTGTTCTGCACGGCTTTTTCAAACTTTAGATAATCCTGCCATTGCGGGGCCGGGACGCTCGGTTCTTTTATCTGGAGGCGCCGCTCCGCATAAAGAACGCCATCTTTCACCGAAGCAGATTCCTTATATTCCGCAAACGCTGTTTGTATGTCGGCGTCCGCGGGCAGCGTGAGAACATCTCCCTTGGGCAGTTGAACCGTCGAATGGAAATCTTGAACTCCCGGCGCGCCAAGGACAATGGGGTTTTTCGGCTGTGGGTCGTTTTCTCCAACACTGAAGTGGATCGCCGGCAGCGGAGCAACGAACTGTTTTCCGTCGCTTCCTCCATAATCCTTCTTCGTGTAGTCGTAGCTCATCTGGAACGGCTTTGATGTATCGTCCGGATTGTTGGCCTGCGCATTGGTCACATCCCCACTGAAGCCCAGCAGATAGCTGATGTTTTGTCCAAGCTTGGTCCAATCCGACTCGGGAGTGAGATGGAATCCGACGCGAAGTCCTAGTTCCATGTCGCCGCGCGCGGTGAGGTTGGCACGTCCGGTGAAGATCCCGTCGCTGCCCAGAATGCCAGTCATAGTGAAGTTGTCGGCTTCGGCGAACGGAGGGTTGACCGGCGTCTTTTCCAGTTCAGGGGCGCCATTTGTGGGCATAACGAGGGCCGTTTTGTCGCGCAGCCGTAGCATCAACATTCCATAGGGCGCGACCTCTTCCGTAGTGTCCAGCCAGATCGTCTTGTTCTTCCCATGCAACACGGAGATGACATGGTCGAATTGTCCTGGGTATGGCATTTTTTCATCCAGCTTGCCGCTGCCGATTAAAGCCGGCCAAACGTCGTAACCGGCTGCTTTCATCAGCGCGGCAAACAAAGTGTGCTTGTCCTTGCAGTCGCCAAACTTATTTTGTAAAACTTCAGCAGCGGTGTGCGGCTGATATCGTCCAATGCCAAAAGAAAGACTGATATAGCGGAATTGCGTGGCCACGTAGGCATAGATGGCGCGTTGTTTGGCATCGTCCGTGGTCAGGCCTTTCGTGAGTTCCTGCTCCTTTTGCAGAATGGCGGGTGTGACCACGACCTGGGAGGATTCAAGCTTCCTGTACCACTCGCCGACTTGCTGCCAGTTTTCGAAGGTCGTCAATTGGATGGATGGTTTTTCATCCGCCTTGAGAGCCAGCGATTTTCGATCTGTCGGCTCCTGGCGCAGATGGGACATCTTCCATTCATAGACCGTGGTTTTTCCCTCCTGATGGACGATCGGTTGTAGCTCCGCGCTTTCCACCTGAACATGTTTCGATGTTGGGACGCGAACCTGAAAATCTTCCTCCAATGCGATTCCGGATTTGAAGAAATTCTCAGCGAGCCAGAACTCGTTCGGCACCTCGGCCTGGAATTGGACGATTTTGAACTGGTATTCCAGCGTGTCTCCAGGATTTAGATTGGTGACCGGGACTTGCTTGATGTGGAGATCGCTGTACATCGGGGCCTGCAAGGTCACACCAGCCGGCATGTCCTGGGTGTAGGCAGAAGGCGTTTCTACGACAGTGCCGTCGGGCTTGCGAATTCGAATGTAGACGAAGTCGGCTGTTTGATTGCGCGATTCATACGGGATGGAGAGATTGCCGAATTGCAGGATGCCTGCCTGAGATTTGACCTGGGCGACTACTGTAGCGGTTTCTTCCCAAGTACCGTCCGCATGAAAATCGCCTGCAATGTCGTACCTATCGACCACGTAGGCTTCCTTGGAGTAATCGGGAGCACTCTGCTTGGTTTGCGGGGAAGTGGCGCTGGGTACGGGGGCTGGAATCCGGGCCGGAACTGGACTCGCCGGCAGAGCCTGGGCAACACAAATTTGAGATGTCCAAAGCAGCAGAATCAGAAAACCAAGGGAACCAGCCATTGACGCAGAAAGGGGTTGCAATCGCATAAAAAGCATGTGCCTCAAAAAAGTGCCGAATGCTTGCCAACCATCCTATCAGCACGGTTGAGTGCGGCCACTGGATTTGAGGGGGCGAGCGCATCAGCACAGTCATCACGGGCAGGAAATGTAGGGCTGTTCTACACTAGGGCATGTATGGCGACAACTGAGCTATCGACAGTCATTCCTGCACGAACGCCGAAGGGCGAGTTCCGTAATGAGCCGTTTCTGGACTTCAATCGCGTCGAGACCGCACGTGCGATGCGGCAGGCTCTGAGTCGTGTTTCCGACCAACTTGGTCAGGAATACGACCTGGTGATTGGCGGTAGACGAATTCGGACCGACGGCAAAATTCGGTCGCTAAATCCAGCCAATCCGGCACAAGTCGTGGGAGTGCATCAGAAGGCTGATGCCAGCCACGCTGAAGTCGCAATGCAAGCAGCCCTGGCCGCCTATGAAAGCTGGCGTGTCGCGCCGGTCGAGGAACGCGCGTCTTTGCTATTGCGAACGGCGGAATTGCTGCGTCAACGCAAACTCGATTTTTGCGCATGGCTGACCTATGAAGTCGGCAAAAACTGGGGTGAGGCTGACGCCGACGTTGGCGAGACCATCGACTTTCTGGAGTTTTACGCACGGGAAGCTCTACGCCTTGCGGCTGCCGGAACGCCGATCCAGTATCCTAGCGAACGGAATGAGCTGCTGTATATTCCGCTGGGAGTAGGGGCGGTAATTCCGCCGTGGAATTTTCCGCTGGCCATCATGGCCGGAATGACGATGGCCGCCGTGGTGGCAGGGAACACCGTCGTCCTGAAGCCGTCGAGCGATTCGCCCACGATTGCCGCGCGATTC
>JBOGLY010000452.1:0-3026 GCA_050746425.1 Acidobacteriaceae bacterium | reverse complement strand
GCGTCAGTTCGGTCGGCGTTTCAGTATTTACCGCGAAGGAAATATTCGGATCGTACGGCCACGCGCTGGACTGCGTGATCGAAAACACGCCGCCGCCGCGCGACCAGCGTAGCGTAGATGGAATGTACAGATTCACAAACACGTCGCGGTCGTCACGGAAATAAATCTGGATGCGATAATCCGCCGCAACCTGGGGCAGCGTGCCGGAACAGCATGGCCAACGGCCTTGGTGGTATACGCGCTCGCCATCGTAGTTGTAATCGGAATAGTAGAAAGCCTGGCCATCGTTCTGCAATGGTTTTGCGCCGAGCACGGTGTTGTACATCATCCGCTCCATGCTGTCCCCATAACGGGAATCGCGTGTCACGCGCAGCAGATACCGCGTGATTTTGAAATGCGCGTAACTGCCGCACGGCGTCTCAAAGCTGGAGTGGGTCTTGCTGAGGCTCGCAAACACGTCGCCGCTTCCAGGCGCGCGCAGTTGCTCGTCTGGTCCCCAGCCCCCGGTGGCGAAGCTCTGCTCCAGCAGCATCGCAAACGCGTTCCTTGCTGCCTGCAAATGCATCTCGCTGCCGCCAACCATGTATGCCATCATGGCCGAGCTAAGAGAATTGACGTAGCTGTATGCGTGGCGTCCAGCCAAGACATTTTCACCGCGCGCCAGCGGCCCGAACCAGGTTTTATCGTCGAGATATTGGAATGCCAGATCGCGGTAGCGCCGTCCAGCGCCGCGTTGATACGCAATAAACAAATTCTCCGGCATGGTGTAGGACTCGTCCCAGTTCCAGGAGACGTCATGCTTGCCCTGCCTCCACGGCACATTATGTTCAACAGCGTGTGGCGGCAAATTGGGCAGCGCCGTGTCCGTGGTTTGCTGCAGGATTCGATAGGCATCGGGATCGTTCGCAAAGCTGTGCGAGTCGAGCAGGCCCAGGACAAGCTTGTCGTAGCAGTAGGCAGGGAAGCGGTTCTTCTTGTAGAAATCGGGGCTGATTGTCTGCGCGTACAAACGATTCAGGCGCAGCACCTTGTCCCGCGTGGCTGGATCGCCAGTGATGGCATACGAGCGGGCGAGCGCGGACACCCATTGGCCGAAGGTGCTGGTAGGCGCGAATCCATCGTCTCCGGTGAAGTGGTCCAGGTAGGCTGGATTGAAGTGGTACCATCCCGCCAAGTCTTCCCCCGGCGCGGGCATTCCCGCCATCTCGCGAAACGGCTTCATCAGGCTGTCTTCGTTGAGCTGCATCAGCACTGCATGTGTTTCGTGCAATTGCGACTCATGCAGATCGCTCGAAAGAATCACGTCGCTGTAGCCGAATTGCGACAGAAAATTCGATGGATGTAGATCGCCGGCAAAAGCAAAATTGCTCCACGCGCCCTTGGCAGCGACGGCTGCGGCAGAGGTGGCCGCCGCCGACTGCAGGAAGCGCCTTCGTGAAAGACGGCATGACATGCGGAAAATCCTCACGCTTTACTTCGCGGTTTGCGATGATTGGAAATCGCGAGCGCAAAGCCGATAACTTCCAGTTTACCGCCGTTAAACGCGCTTCAAGCTATTCAGCGATCATCCCAGGGTCTTGTGCGTTCAGCGAGTAAGTGGAATACACTACGATGCTCATCGGAGCTACGCGATCTACAAGCTGTTGGCTAACGTCGATACTGCGCTCAGGCCGAAGTTCCACCGCGCACTTGTCTTCTGCATCTTTCGTCAACGAATATCGTTGCAGGCGCACTGGAGCCGCGAGTCCATCCATCTGCACGTTCACATCCGCGGCGAAACTGCTCTCGTTTACCACCAGCACGGTCAGGTTGCCCTTGGCGGTTCGCAAGGCGGTCGCGACGATCTTCCGGTCTTCAGGGAGAAACGGCGCGCTCACGCGAGTTGCGAGCACGCCGCTGTGTTTCGGCATGAACCGCGAAAGCATTGCGAATTGGTAATAAGCATTGGGTTGCGGCGTGAAGGAATCAAGAAGCTTGTTCTGCTGAACGTCCCAGGTGCGCACCAGTTGCCATTGACCGTCCAGATCGCCGCGGTTGGTGAAACTCCAGCGATTGAAGCCGTCAACCCCCGCATTGATTCCTCGCACGACCAGCGATGCGTTCTTCAATCCGGATTGATAGCACGCCGGCCCCTCGTCCCAGTGGCCCCATCCGTAACACATGGTGCCAAACTCCGATAAGAAAAACGGCTTGTTCCTGCGGTGTGCCCAGTTCGCCCACTCAGCCATGCGCGCTTCCGCCTGCGTAAGCGAGCCATCTCCTGCTCCGTTCAGCGAATCGAAGACAGCGCCGTAAGAATGCAGGTCGTAAGCCCCAATGTAACTGTCGAAGTTCACCGCCGCCGGATCGAGTTTCGGCAGATCGGTCCAGTCCGGCCCGGAAATCGCGACATCCAAGCCGCGCCGGTCGAACTCCTCTCGCGCCGCCTTCAGCCCCGGCGTGATCGGAAGCGACTTCATGTCGGAGTCCTGCCACCAGGAAAAGTCATCGTGACCCGGCTCGTTGTTCACGGAGACCCACTTGATGCAGGTGTATCCTTTTGTCTTCATTAAATGCTCGACCAGTTCTCCCAGACCGTAGGCCCATTCCGAAATCGAATACGGCGCGCTGCGCAGTCGCCGGATCGGATCCTCCGCGTTGCCTGGATACGCGTTCCAGGCAACGTCTGCCCACATCTGCTGCAGAAAGACGTCCACATTGCGGCGCTCCGCCCAATCCAGAATGCGATAGAGCACCCGCATCTCCGCATTGTCCCAGTCGAACGCGCGCCGCTCTGGCTCGTACATGCGCTGTTCCAACTCGACGCGGCACCAGTCCATTCCCAGCCATTCCGCGTGCTTGAACAATTCATCCCAGTGCTTGTCGTCATCCGCGTCTGGATTGCCGCCCGACTCGCTGCCCGACCACGAGTCTCCGGCCGGTTTCAGTCCTGGAAGGTCTGCGCTGACCGCATGAAAGGACGCGCCAATGCCGCCCCGCATGGCCCGCACCGGCGTTCCCGCCGCTATATGGATGCTGGCCGGAAC
>JBOGLY010000451.1:0-3029 GCA_050746425.1 Acidobacteriaceae bacterium | reverse complement strand
AGGCCGACGCGATCCAGGACTTCTTTCGAGCGCGCTTTCAGGTAAGAGCCGCTTAGTCCGTAAAGGTGCCCTTGATGCATCAGGTTCTCGCCGACGGTCAGCTTGATATCGAGACTGGTCGCCTGAAAGACGATGCCGGTTTGCAAGCGGACTAGATTCGGCTGAGTGGCGACGTCAAATCCAGCCAGGCGTGCGTGGCCGCCAGTGGGAACCATTAACGTGGAAAGAATGCGGAACAAGGTAGTTTTGCCGCTGCCGTTGGGCCCGAGAAGGCCGAAAATTTCCGCCGGTCGAACATTGAAGCTTAGGCCATCCAGAGCCAGCCGCGTGCCGTAGTCATGCGACAAATTGTCGAGCTCGATTGGAGTGGCCGGCGAGGATGCGCGGCTGGACGATTCTTCGACCGGCATGACTGGCCTGGCGATCTGTTCTATTGTTGCCATTCGAATTAGCTCCTCCTGGTGGCGTTCAGCATCAGCACGGCCAGCAGCACAGGCAGATAGATCACGCTTGCCTTCAACAGGGCGCGCGCGTAATGGCGGGATTCCTCGGCGGAAGACCGCGTGATTCGAGCGAAGCTTATGGTGTAGGCCAGATACAGAAGGCCCAGCACCAACGCGGCACTCCAATAGACGCGCCCGGCCATATGCAGGTAGTAGGGCGCAAGGCTGACGGGTATCATCAGCACGGCATACACCAGCGCTTCGATCGCGGTGGAACGGCCATCAGGTTCAACCACGGGAAGCATACGAATGCCGGCGCGAGCATAATCTTCCCGATAGAGCCACGCAATCGACATGAAATGCGGGAATTGCCAGACGAAAAGAATCGCGAACAAGGCGACAGCGGGCCACTCGATGGTGCCCCGGGCCGCGGTCCAACCAATCAGCGGAGGCATGGCTCCAGGAAACGCGCCGATGAAGGTGGCCATGGTCGTGTAGCGCTTGAGCGGCGTGTAAATGCCGACATACATGACGGCGGTGAGCAGCGTGAGCGTGCCGGTGATCGGATTGGTGCGCACCATCAACCAAAGAGACCCGGACATGATTGCGAGCATTCCGATCAAGACGCCGTAGCCCAAGCCAAGCCTGCCTGCCGCCAGGGGCCTGTCTAATGTGCGAATCATGCGCGCGTCGGTGCGTCGTTCGAATACTTGATTCAACGCGCTGGAGCCACAGGTAACCAGCGCGACTCCAATCAGAGTGTCGCGCATTGTGGGATTGAAGGAGTCTATTCCGGAGCGCGCTGTGCCAAGATAATAGCCGGCCCATGCGGTCATGACCACGAGCGTGGTTACGCGAAGCTTGAAAGTGGCGAGGGTATCGGAGACGAAAGATTTCCAGGTGTGGACGAACGGCCCTGTCTCCAGGAATGCCCGCGACGCGGAAGCGTCAAACGTAGAAACGCCAGCCGGTTCAACCGCGACGGCGCTCGCCGCCTCAGTTGAAAGCGCGTGGATTGCCGCAGACGAAGACGAGTTTTTCGGCGTGGCTGAGGATGCGGGCGTGAAAGAACTTCTCATACTGCCTCAGTGCGCCACACGCGCAAAACAGGCATCCCGAACAGAACCGCGTCCTGTTGCGGAACTGGCAAAGAGACTCGCACGTTTTGCAATGATTTTCGGAAAAAGCAAAAACAAGGCACGATTCAGGATAACAAATGCCAGGCGCAACCGATGGTTGCGACGCGATCGTCGGAATAAGAAATTCCGCGAAATCGCCGACTGCAGATGATTAGAAGACTATCGGGATGGAGTACCTTTTTTTTCCCTCGCCGCGATATCGAATCATTTTCCGCTTATGGCAGCGATGGCAATGCCAGGGGAAGTATCCCAGCCATGCGAACGCTGTCCGTTCCCAAAAACCTTTTCTGACCAACCGACTGCACAAATCCGATTTGCAACTGGGACACTTCATCATTCGCTCCAACAAAAAAACTCACATAAAAGTTTGATGCAAGATCGTGGAAAGCGACTTCGCATCAAAGTTTGGAACGAATTTTCTGTGAGGCATCACCTAATGGCAAGCAGCGTCAGGTGCTGGTATCGGGCTGAGAAATGCTTGACGGCTGAATGACGTATTCGTCAACGAGAACGGCGACCAATACCGCGGTTGGCACCGCGACCAGCGCTCCCGCGACTCCGGCCAGGCTGACGCCAAGCAGCAGCGCGATGAGCACTGCGGTCCCGGCCAGATCGACGCGCGACTTCATGATGCGCGGAGTGAGGAACGCGTTTTCGATCTGTGAATACACCAGCTCGAAAATAAGAACGGCAAGAACCTTCTCCCAGGATTCGCTGGCGGCGACGAGCATCGCGGCACATGTGGAAACCAGCGCGCCGACGACAGGAATGATATTGAATGCGCCCATCAGCACCGCAAGCGCGAAGGCATACCGCAGATGAATGGCGCCGAAGACGATGGCGCTCGCGATGCCGAGAATCAGCATCAAGGCAAGCTGCCCGAGCAGCCAGCGGCCCATGCGTTCACCGGCGCGTTGCAGTGTTTCATCCAGGCGATCGCGGCGGACGACTGGGACCAGGGAAAGGAACCATTTGTAGACGTGCTCGCCTTCAGCCAGAAAATAGATGGTCAGGACAATTCCGGTGATGATTTCGAAGAATTTGGCCGCCCAATCGCTGACTGAAGAGACGAAGGTCCCAGCATGCTGGGCGGTTGCCTGCTTGAGTCGCGTTTCAATGGCAGGCAAGTTCATATCTCGCAGGACGGGCGTGTTTCCCAGTTTTTGCAGGAACGCCGGACTGCGACCAGGAAGCGCCTTGATAAAAGTTGCCACTTCCCGAACAACTGGAGGCACCGTGAGAATCAGGAACGCCGCCATGGCGCCGAGCAAGCACACCATGATGATCAGGATGGAAACGCCATGGTTGGGATGCCATTTGCCGATTCGAATTCGTTGAACGCCTCGCAGCACGGGCATCAGCACTACGGCGGCAAGGGCGCTGACGTAAAGCAGGACCAGCACGTCGCGCAATATCCAGGCGAAATAAAATGCAATGACAATGGCGA
>JBOGLY010000450.1:0-3031 GCA_050746425.1 Acidobacteriaceae bacterium | reverse complement strand
CGTGATCGTCGAAAAGCCGTTCGGGCGCGACCTGGAGTCGGCGCGGGAACTGAACCGCATCGCGAGGTCGGTGTTTCCGGAGGATGCCATCTTCCGCATCGATCACTTCCTGGGAAAAGAGGCGATCATGAACATCCTCTATTTCCGGTTCGCCAATACGTTTCTGGAGCCGATATGGAACCGCAATTATGTGGCCAACGTCCAGATCACGCTGTCGGAAGATTTTGGCGTGAAGGACCGCGGCGCATTTTACGAGACGGCGGGATGTCTGCGCGACGTGGTTGAAAATCATTTGTTCCAGATTGTCTCCTTGCTGGCAATGGAGGCGCCCTCCGGCAAGAATTTTGAAGCAGTGCGCGTGGAGAAGGCAAAAGTCTTCAAGGCGATGCGTCCACTTCGGCCAGAGGACCTGGTGCGTGGTCAGTACGCCGGCTACAGAAGAGAACCGAATGTGGCGAGGAATTCCGATGTCGAGACTTTCTGCGCTCTGCGCCTGTGGATCGACTCATGGCGATGGGAAGGCGTGCCTTTTTACCTGCGCTCCGGCAAATACCTGGCAGACACCGCGACTGAGATTCTGGTGGAATTGAAACCGCCGCCGCAGAAGTTGTTCGCCGACTCAGCGCTCGCGACAGAACGATCCAACTATTTGCGATTTCGGCTTTCCCCCGATGCGGCAATTGCGCTGGCAGCGCGCGTGAAACTCGCCGGACAGGAATTTACCGGCGAGCCGCGAGAGCTGTATGTATCGGAGGAGCAAGTTGGGGCGGAGAGCCCTTATGAGCGCCTGTTAGGCGATGCGATGAGAGGCGACGGAGCGCTTTTCACTCGCGAAGATTCCGTGGAAGCAGCGTGGGCGGTGGTCGAGCCGGTGCTGAAAAAGCACCACCGCGCGCTGCCCTACAAGCGCGGCAGTTGGGGACCGAAAGCGGCCGACGCACTGATCGCCGCTGACGGCGGCTGGCACAATCCACAAGCCAATGAGACGCGGTAGCGGTCGCCTTCCATTCTCCGCAAAAGTGCGAATCTGGGCGCTATCCGTCACGATATTCTCCTGATCGTCTCAATCGCCACCCGAACCTGGTGGAACCGGTGTTGCGTATTCAGAATCGAGACCCAGCTTGCGCCCTAATCTCTCCAGGGAGACGCCGCTTGTCTCCGGGTAATAGACCAGAATAATAAAGCAGTCGAGCACCATCATCGCGCCGAAAAAAATAAATGGATACGCGCCCGAAGATGCTGCCATGATCGGGAACACAAGAGAAATGACTGCGTTCGACACCCAGTGGGAGGAGCTTCCTAGGCTCTGTCCTTTCGCCCGTACGCGATTCGGAAATATCTCGCTGATATATACCCAGACAACGGCGCCTTGCGAAGCGGCAAAGCATGCGATATACGCCATCAATAGCCACACCAACCAGTGCAAATGCCGGTGGGTGGTAAAGACGTAGGAAATCGCCGCCAGGCAAATCGCCAGGCCCGCGGTGCCGGTCAACAGTAATTTCCGGCGGCCAAATCGATCGATCATTGTCATCGCGATCAGAGTGGCAACCAGGTTTGTCGCTCCCACCGCAACTGCCTGCAAATCGCCGGAAATCTTGCTGGATCCGGCCATGGCGAAGATATCGTTCAGGTAATAGAGGATCGCGTTGATGCCGGACAATTGGCAGAACATCCCGACGGTGATGGCGAGGAAGACCGGAAAACGATATTGACGGGAGAATAATGGGTCGGTGGGCGACGAGCGTTCCAGATGGATCGAGGCAACGATCTCATCGAGTTCCTGTTGCGGATGCGGAACGCCAGAAAGGCGAAGGACATGAAGCGCCTCCTTCAGTTCCGATTGCATGGCGAGCCACCGCGGACTACGTGGAATCCTGAACAGGGCAATCAGAAAACAAAATGCCGGCACGCCGGAGATGCCGAGCTGCCATCGCCACTCGGTGGCGCCAAGTTGCATTCGGGCGATCAAGAAATTCGAAAGATAGGCGAGCAGGATGCCGACGACGATGTTGATCTGAAAAGTTCCAACCAGTCGTCCGCGCCACTTCGGCGGGGCGATCTCGGCAATGTACATGGGCCCAAGAACCGAGGATCCGCCGATGCCAAGGCCGCCAATAAAGCGAAAGAAAATCAGCGCCGGCCAGTTCCAGGCAAGCGCGCAACCAAGCGCCGAGACGACATAGAAAATCGCCATCACGCGGAGACTGTCGCGTCGGCCATACTTCTGTCCGGGGATTGCGGCGGTCATTGCGCCGATCACGGTGCCCACCAACGCGCTGGAGACCGTAACTCCAAGCAGAAAGTGCGTCAGATGGTAGGTGAGGGTCAAAGCGTGGGTGGTGCCGGAGATGACGGCGGTGTCGAATCCAAACAGCAGTCCGCCCAGGGCGCCTACCAGGGTGCTTCTGATGACGTTTCCGTTGATTGTCAAATCAGTTCCCCGGCCAAAGTGGTCATTATTCGAAAAAGGCTTTCACATCTTCCAACTGTTGCGTAACGCGATACGGAGGCAGACTCTCCATGAACACGCGACCGTAGCGCTGGCGCTGCAGACGCCGATCCAGCAGCACCAGCACGCCGCGATCTTCGAGCGAACGAATCAGCCGGCCAAAGCCCTGCTTCAGCGCGATCACGGCGGAAGGAATTTGATATTCGGCGAATGCGTTGCCGCCTTCGGCTTCGATCGCTTTCATGCGCGCGGCAACGACCGGATCGCTGGGCACGGCGAAAGGGAGCTTGTCGACAATGACGCAACTGAGTTGCTCGCCCTGCACATCCACGCCCTGCCAGAAGGAAGAGGTCCCGAGCAGCACGGCATTCGGAGTGATGCGAAATTCTTCCAGCAGCGCATTGCGTGGCGCGGTGCCTTGCAGCAGCATGGGAAACCCAATCCGTGCAATCAACTGTTCATGCACCTGCCGCATCTGGCTGTAACTGGTGAACAGGCAAAAGGCGCGACCGCGGGTGATCTTCAGGATCTCGTAGATTTTATCAACGGCAGCCCTAGTAAAGCCCGGTTCCCGGGGAT
>JBOGLY010000449.1:0-3039 GCA_050746425.1 Acidobacteriaceae bacterium | reverse complement strand
GATCTGCAAAGAGGTGCGATCGCCGCGCCCAGGGAATTTTGTTATTTCTTTACTCGATGCGCGATGATCTGGCTTTTGATTTTTTCGTACAGGCTGCGAGGCAAAATTCCTTTTGTGACCAGTTGATTTTTCGCGCGATAAGGACGGCCGGAGATGATTCTTTTTGCATAGACATTGCCGAGTCCGGGCAACGCGCTCAGTTGATCTTCCGTCGCCGTATTGATATCAAGCTTATTTGAATGAGACCGAGTTGACGACATGGAAGTCGACTGGGCCGCACCGGCAGAGGGAGAAAGCGCCCAGGTTGCCGGCGCAGCGGCGAGCGCAAAAACCAAGCCAGCTCCGCATAAGATTCGAGATGCGCGATATCTGAAGTTCACTTCTTATTCTCCGATCCAATGTGAATGGCTACATGATGGCTACGTGCCGATAGAACAATCATCGCACTCATCGTCGTGAATGAAAACTGATGAAATCCGGGCCCGTATCGCAGAGCTATTTTATCGATGGTGCTACACTCCAGTGACACTCATGCGGAAAATTTTAAGTTTTGGCTTGATTTTTGCCTCGCCCGCTCTCTTCTTCTGCTTCACCGCCATGGCCCAAACTTCGGCGATGTTTCACGGTAACCCTCAACACACTGGCATTTACGAAAGACCGGTAACTGGTTGGAATTTGTTATGGAAATTCCCAACGGGAAACATGGTGCGCTCCAGCCCGGCGGTTGCTGACGGAACAGTGTATTTTGGCAGCAACGATCGTAATTTTTACGCGTTGGATTCGCATACTGGAGAGCTGAAATGGAAATTCTCCGCGAAAGCCGCGATTGCTTCGTCCCCGGCGCTGGCCGATGGAGTTCTCTATTTCACGGACGCGTCTAATGCCGTTTACGCGGTGACGACAAGGGGAAAGCTGAAGTGGAAGGAGCCAGGTCGGGCCGATTTGCCGGTCGTGGGCGGCTGGGATTTCTATCTGTCGTCCCCTGCGGTTGTCGATGGAACTGTATATGTCGGAAGTGGCGATGGCTCGCTGTACGCGCTGAAAGCGTCGAACGGGAAAAAGCTATGGAGCTTTGCCACTCGAGGACGCGTTCATACCTCACCGGCTGTTTCTGGAAACGAAATTGTATTTGGCAGCATGGATGGCGCTTTGTATGCAGTCGATCGGAAAGGGAAGCTGCTCTGGAAATATCAAACGGACACGCGTCCGGCATTTCCCATGACGGGCGTATTCATCGGCTCTCCAACGATTGCGAAGGATCTGAACCTGGTGTTCGACGGCGCGCGTGATGGACATTTGTATGCGTTCGATCTTAAGTCGGGGAAAGTGGTGTGGAATCTGGATGAGCAGGGGTCCTGGGTCATCAGTACTCCCGCGTACGAGGGCGGCGTGCTTTACGCTACCACTTCCGACACGGAGCTGGTTCAGGCAATCGATGCCGCGAATGGAAAATTGCTGTGGAAATTCCACGGGACAGGCTACGAATTCTCTTCTCCTATCGTCGCAGGCAATCAGGTGTATGCGGCCTTCTGGGGCGCGGGCCTTACGGCGTTGCAGAAAAAAAGCGGCATCCCCGACGGCGGTGCCGGGTGCGAAGGACCGATTTTGTCCTCGCCTGTTGCAGCCAATGGCGTCCTCTACTTTGGATGTGACGATGGGAGCCTGTATGCGTTTCATTAACGCCGAGATCGAAAACCGGTGCCGGTTGTGGGTGAAAATAATGAGTCGGCCTTGACACGGCGGCGTCATCTTTTTTATTCTTAGGCCATGCAGATGAGTCCGCTCCATCGCCATCATCACCACCATCCCCACGTGGCGAACGTGTCAGCGGAGCATTCTGAGCAGGTTTAAAGGTCCCGAACAGTTCAGAAGGTCACAATTCCCGCTGATGCGAACCGCATCCGCGGGATTTTTATTTTCACCGAGAGGTTTCGAAATTGACGATATGACAAGGACGATTCACGATGAGCGATAAGGCGACTTCCAACGCGGCGATCGACTTCACTAAACTCGACGGGCTTGTGCCGGGAGTTGTGCAGGACGCAGCCACTGGAGAGGTATTGATGGTCGGATTTTTGAATGAGGAAAGCTACCGCAAAAGCCTGGAAAGCGGCTTTGTCACTTTCTGGAGCCGTACGCGCAAGAAGCTGTGGATGAAGGGCGAGACCAGCGGCAACCGGCTTCGCATTGCGGAGGCGGCGACGGATTGCGACAACGACACGCTGCTGTTTCGCGTGGTCGTCGAAGGCGACGGGCTGGTCTGCCATGAAGGGACGGTCAGTTGCTTCACCAAACCAATTGCGATTCTCAATGCTGGCGCTGCCAAAGAGAGCGAGATAAAGGCATGAGCGAAAAGCTGCGACTAGGAATTCCAAAGGGCAGTTTGCAGGACGCAACGATCGCGCTGTTTGAGCGGGCGGGCTGGCGAATCTTCGCCAATGGCCGCTCCTATTTCCCTGGCATCGACGACCCGGAAATTGAATGCATGTTGATTCGAGCGCAGGAAATGGCGCGCTATGTAAACCATGGGGCGCTGGATGCCGGACTGACCGGCAACGATTGGGTGGCTGAAAGCGGGCTGAGCGTGGAGGCCGTCGCGAGCCTGACTTATTCCAAGCAGAGCCGGCAGAAAGTGCGATGGGTGCTGGCGGTACCGGAGGATTCGCCTTATCAGCGCGCGGAAGATCTCGCACATAAAATTATCGCCACGGAACTGGTGGAGGCGACCCGCAAATACTTTGCAGGAAAAAATGTTCCCGTTCAGGTGGATTTCAGTTGGGGCGCAACCGAAGTAAAGCCGCCGGTTCTGGCCGATGCGATTGTGGAAGTGACGGAAACGGGAAGCTCGTTGCGGGCGAACCGGCTGCGCATTCTGGAGACTGTTTTAGAGAGTGAAACGCAGTTAATCGCAAGCTCCGCCGCATATCGCGACCCCTGGAAAAAAGACAAGATCGACAAGATCGCGTTGATGCTGCAAGGCGCGATTGCCGCGCAAGGCCAGGTTGGATTGATGATGAATGTCCGCGCTGCTGGCCTGCC
>JBOGLY010000448.1:0-3071 GCA_050746425.1 Acidobacteriaceae bacterium | reverse complement strand
GTGCGTGCCGGTAAAATTGTTGGTTAGTACACTCACAACACCCGGATGATTCGGATCGGAAATAGAGAAACGCGGGCCACTTTCAGTGGTAATCGCGTCCGTGCGCATCAGCGCGTGGAAGTGATAGAGCCGCCCTGGCGAAACCGGGACGTACTCATAGGGCCCGGCGAGATCTACATTCGAGCCGCCGTTGAAATCCAATCGGAAGGCGCGCACCCCACTTTGCGGCGGACGTGCTTCGAATGACGGATAAATTCCGCGAGTGGGAATCCATCGCCACCCGAGTCCTCCACCGGCAAAGTCCTCGGCAAAATCGCCATTCCATACGCTCGACGAATCTGAGGCGTAACTCGCCGGCCGGTTCGCAGCGGAAGCAGCCTGTAGCCATACGCGGCGCGCATCTACACTTCTATTTTCATCGATCAGCTCATCGACCAGCGGAAATGCACTCGGCAGTGGCAGTGCAGTTTTGGAGTTCACAAGTCGCGACCACACAACCAGCGCAGCATCGCACTGATGAATTGCAGCAAAGTAGTCCATCGCCTTCGTGTATGAAGTGACGCTCGCTGGCAGAAGCTGATTGATGATCTCGCTCGCGTCGCTCGTGGCTCGCCACGCGCGCGAAATTGCCAGCGGTAACAGTGATGGATCCTCACGCACGGCTCTACGGAGCGCCGTGAATGCCGGCGAATATTCCTGTTGGCGCAAAAGCAAATTACCGTAGTAGAAGGCAACCTCGGCGGAATCGGGATATACCGCCTGGGCATGCATGAATGCGTCATCGGCTCCAGACTCGTTACCGGATGCCTCCTGCGCGCTCGCGAGATCCATCCAATAGTGTGCGCCCAGAGGATCGTCGCGCAGTGCCTTCCGATAGTCTGCGATCGCGCCAGGCAGGTCCGAATCGCTTAGGCTCCATTGCCGCAGGTGCCCCAGGTCGTCCCATGCAGAGGCATTGTTCGGAACCAGTGCAGCGCCTCGTTGTACGAGATGAAGGTCTCCCGAATTGACCCAGCGGTTAGCGAGCCAAAGCTCAACAGCCTGGAAAATCACCAATGCCGCAACAATCAGACAACCCGCAAGAAGAAGATTGCGACGCCGGGCGTTCTGGAGAGACAGCTCCATACTATCGTAATCTGCTATGAGCGCAGCGAATTGCGCAAGAGCAATTTGGCGGGCCCCGGATGCCAGTACATGCCTTGTCCGACGTTGCAACAATCAGCTGCCGGTGTGCAAACTGTGAGTTCCAGGGGGGAATAGCAACTCCCACTGCGGCATGGGAACCATCAAAGTGCGAAAGGCAGGACTCAACGGCGCCTAGGTATCGACGGGGATTGAGCAACAACATAGTTCGGGTTTTTCATTCGGACAACTGAACCCGGCCGCTGTGCGTCTGTTACACTTTGAAAGAGCAGCGCGCAGTAAGGCACGCATTACGAGGAGGTGCAACGAATGGCATCAAGAATTTGCTGTGAAAAGTACCACGCAACCAAGGCGATTTCCGCACGGGAAGCTGCGATTGCGCTGTCATCCGGGAAGCCGATCGGCGTCTGCAGCAAGTGCGGAGAAGCGCTGCAATACAGAATCGAGGGTGTTCAGGCCCAGTATTCCGCGCGCAAAGACGATTATTTTGTGGTAACGGGCGCCATTCGGCTCGGGCCCAAAATGCTCGGAGGCGAGAGTTACGACGCGTTTCTGCTGGTGCTGCGCCACAGCGCAAATGGCGCGGAAGGAATCATGCCCACCTATTGGTCCTACGGAAAGGATACCGCGCAACGCGGCGGGCAATTCCCTCCATTGCTCAGCCTGGAAGAATGGAAGTCGCTTTTCCGCAGGCTGGACGCCACATTCGACAAGCTCGAAGATAGGATTAGAGTCCGCGCATATGAGCTTTATGAGCATCGAGGAAAGTCCCCAGGTGGTGCCTTGGATGATTGGCTACGCGCTGAGGCCGAGCTGACTGGCTGGGAATTGCTCCGTGCCGCTTAACCCGCGACTTACGGAACGATCCGGCATTTGCCGATTCTCGAAGCCCGCTGACGATCTGCGCGGTTGCGATACTGAATCGCTCTCAAACATTGGATCGCGCGAACTTGACGAAAATCTGCGCGACGCGGACTTGGTTATTTCAAACAGTAGCGGAAAAAGGTAAGTTTTGAGCCAATGAGCAATTCCAGAAAACAGTGGCTTTTGCCCAGCATAGTGATGGTCCTCGGAATCGCGGCCGTGGCCGGTCTGGCGTTCGTCACGCTGCGAGAACGAGGCAGAATGTTTGCCGCGGATCGCCCAAACATCGTGATGGCGACAGCGGCCAGCAACATTGACGTCGACCCAGGCACTGCGGCTGGCGATACACCCGCTCCAAATTTTCAATTGCGCGATCAGCTCGGGCGCGAGACGTCGCTGCAGCAGTTTCGCGGCAAAGTGGTCCTGATGGCATTCGTCGACTCGCAGTGCACCACCATATGCCCGTTAACCACCGAAAGCATGTTGGAAGCACTTCGCTTCCTTGGGCCCGCAGCCGCTGACGTGCAATTGTTGGGCATCAACGCGAACCCGTTGGCGCTTAAAGTTACCGACGTAGCTGCATATACCCACGCTCACGAAATGCAAGGGCGTTGGCGGTTTCTGACCGGATCGTTGCCGCAATTGAAAAAAGTTTGGCGCGATTACCACGTCTACGTATCGGCTATCAACAACGACATCGACCACCAACCAGCGATGGTTCTGATCGACCCAGCGGGCCGAGAGCACAAGGTGTACATGACGCAGATGAGCTACGAGGGCGTGGCGCCGCAAGCGCAAGTCCTGGCCGACGATATCGTCAAGCTGCTTTCCGGTGCACCCACTGCCGCACAGGATGTTTCGTTGAAGTACGTGCAGCCACTACGGCCTGCGACCACGATAAAGTTGACACCCATGGGCGAAGATACCCGCACGGTTTTGATTGGCGGGGCACACGCGCATCTTTTTCTGTTTTTCGCTTCCTGGCTCGATCAAGATTCCAATGTAACTGCAAAACTTGCTGATCTGGATCGCTACGCCGGCGTCGCGCGTCAGAAACGTTGGCC
>JBOGLY010000447.1:0-3079 GCA_050746425.1 Acidobacteriaceae bacterium | reverse complement strand
CAACTGTAACGTGATTGGCAACGTAGATGGAGGGGTGCTTCGGCAGCAGTTTGGGATTGCACTCCACGCGAGGACGTGCCATCCGCGCCACCAACGGACGCAGTACGCCTTCGACAAAGAGAGCTCGCGCCACTTGCGCCGCCGGGTTCCACGGCCAGCGCGGATATTCTGGAGTGGACGCAGAAGGCCTGACCTTCTGCCCGACGACAGGCGCAACACGCGCAGTGCTCGGCCCCACTCTTTGCGATGCCAGGGATCGCGCATCCGGTTTTTCTACTTCCGGCTGAGCGGTTCGAATCAGGCGGCGCAAATCCCCAATCGTGCGTGCGGCGGCGATTTCGGCATCGCCGATCGAGACGCCGAACTGTTCCTCCATCGCCATGGTCAACTGCATTCGACCCAGGCTGTCGAGATGCAGATCGGTCGCGAGTTCCGCCGAGTCGTTAAGGCCCGCGACCTGTTGCGCCGTCACCTGGCGCAGCAGCCGCAGCAGTGGGTCCTGGCTGGGCGTAAGGTACGCGGATGCGGTGTCAGTCTGAAGCTGTTGCGCGACCCATGCCTCAACTTCACGGCGCAATAATTTTCCCATGGTGTTGCGCGGGAATTCGCTGGTGTGCCATCGCAGAATATTTCGTATCTGCTGAAATTCCTGCAGGTCGCGATTGGAGTCGGAAAGAATCCGCGGGAGCGTCTCCGCATCTCCGCCGCTGTCCTTTATCTCGCGCAAAATCACGACAGCGACCGGTTCGGGACCGCGTGGAGATTCCCACGCAACCACCACGCAATCCTGCACGCCGGCTTGGCCGCGGACCGCCTGCTCCAAATCTTCCGGATGGATATTCATTCCCGATGCGGCGACAATCACATCACTTTTGCGGCCGAGAAAATGCATTTGCCCCGTCGGATCCACCGATCCCAGATCGCCGGTGTGCAGCCACTCGCCAGTACGCGGCTCGATGCCGCCATTGCGCCATGTGCCAGCGGCGAGCATGGGTCCGCGCACTAGAATTTCTCCATCCTCGGCAACGCGCACCTCGCGCCCGGCCAGGGGTTTTCCGATGCTGCCACGTGTCGGATGAAAAGGATGGTTCAATGTCGCCAGCGCAGTCGTCTCAGTCATGCCATAGCCCTGGACAAGCACGAAGCCCAACGTGTTCCAGAACTGCTCCACTTCCTGCGGCAGCGTGGCGCCGCCGGATACGAACATCCAGAACTTCAATCCAAAGTGGCGATGCACGTCGCGCATGCGCCACCACCTTTTCCAAACGGGTTGGTTTTGGAGAGCAGAAACGCGCGCCTGCAAACCAGAATCGCTTGCGAGCAAATGGACACGCAGCAATTCAAGCACGCGCGGCACCACGGCGGCGACCGAGATGCGCTCCCGTCGAAGGCGTTCGATCAAATGGGCCGCGACCAGGTTGTCATCGTAATGCACCTGCGCAGCCAGCAGTGGAGGCACCCAAAGACCCATGAACTGGCCGAATACGTGGCTAAGCGGCAGCGTGTGCAGAATCCGCAGCGGATGCACCAGACGCTCGTAGCGCAAATACTTTTTTATCTCGCGCTCCAGCACTTCAACACTCGACAGAACGTTGCCGTGGGTATGGACGATGCCTTTGGGTGCCGACGTGGTTCCAGATGTAAATAGGATTTGCAGCGGCGTGTCCCTGTTGAGCGATGGCTCCGGCTCGAACAGCGCCGACGTAGGCAGCGTCGCGAAGTCCTCGAAAGAAATTTCCGCAGCGGATTTTCCCGCATGGTTCTGCCGAACATGAGTGGCGATCTTTTTGAGATGCTCTGCATCGCCGACGATCAGGCGAGGCGTTACGTCCTCTGCAACGCGGGCGGCGAAATCTACCCCGCCGGCGGCATCGAGCGGGACAGCAATGACGCCGCGCAACACGCAGCCGAAAAATGCCGCGACCCATTCTGCGGAGTTCGCGCCCCACAGCAGAACGCGTTCACCGGGAACGATGCTGCGTTCCGCAAGCGATCGCGAGAATCGACCGGCCATCGTCGCCAGTTCCGCATACGTGGTTGCCACGCGCCGATTGCCAGGGTAGCTGACGACGGCAATCTGCTTGCCATGCCGCTGAAAGTCCTCGATGAGAGTGGCCAGATGCTTGCGCATAATTTTCCGGATGCTCCCGCATCTTTATGGATGCGGGAACTCTGATCTACGCAGCGAAACCTGTTCCATTCGCCGACGGATTGCGTAGGGCAGGTCCCGTGGCTACAGGTTCTTTATCCCAGGCTAGCCGTGTCCCCGATTGGAGCGATGCGAACGCGATCCACGCGTCGATGAGAAGACTCGATCACCTCCAGGCGCAGGCCGGCCACCTCAACCACTTGACCCACGGAGGGAATATGCCCCGCTTCTTCCGACACCAGGCCACCGACCGTGGTCGATTCGTAATCTTCCTCCGACGGCAGCGAAACGGAATCGGCAAACAGTTCTCCAAGCCGATCAAGCTCGAAATTCCCCGGCACGATGTAGGATCCGTCCGGCTGCGGTTGTGCGGTATCTTCCGCTGCGGCGGTTTCATGTTCGTCGCTGATCGCGCCGACGATCTCTTCCACCAGGTCTTCAATGGTGACCAACCCGGCAAGGCCGCCATATTCATCGATGACCAGCGCCATGTGTTGCTTATCGCGCTGCATTTCGCGCAGAAGAGACTGAATATTCTTTGTCTCCGGCGTAAATATGGCGGGTCGTGCGATTGCGCCAACCGTCACTCCGGCGGCGTCTATGTCGGAGATATGCAGCAGGTCGTGCATGAACGCGATCCCCACCACATCGTCGAGATTTGCCCGATACACCGGCACGCGGGAATAGGAGTGGGTGCGAAGTTCCTCAGAGAATTCAGCCAGCTTCATGCGATCGGGGACGGCGAAAATCGCCGGCCGCGGCGTCATCACCTCGCGCACGATCTTGTCCCCGAATTCCACGGCCGAGCGTACCAGGGCGCGATCGCTCTCATCCAGAATGCCTTCCTCTTTACCGGCTTCAATCAGGGCTTCGACCGCTTCGGAAGAGCTTTCTTCCTCCTGTGGCTGGCCGGATTCCGCCAGCGCCGCG
>JBOGLY010000446.1:0-3099 GCA_050746425.1 Acidobacteriaceae bacterium | reverse complement strand
CCCTGGTGCAGCGTGGCACCGCCTCGGTAACGCGCATTCACGAAATCCTGATCGCCGAGCCGACCATCTCCGACGCAAGCCTGCCCGATAGCGGCCCGGTAGTGGAGAACATTCGCGGAAACATTGAATTTCGCGACCTGAGCTTTACCTATCCCAACAGCGCAACTCCGGTGTTGCGAAACATCAATCTCCGCATTCCCGCAGGCAGTAGTTTCGCGATTGTCGGCCCCACCGGCTCCGGCAAAACCACGCTGGTCCGCCTGCTTCCACGGCTTCTCGACGTGCAGAGAGGGATGTTGCAGTTGGACGGTCATTCCGTCTTGGATTATTCGCTTGAGGAGTTGCGCCAGGCCATCGGATTTGTTCCTCAGGAGACATTCCTGTTCAGCGAATCGATCCGTGAAAACGTCGCCTTCGGAGCGCCGGATGCAAGCGAAGAAGAAGTTCTCGGAGCCGCGGGCACGGCGCATATTCGCGATGAGATTTTAGATTTTCCCAAGGGATTCGGCACCCTCGTGGGCGAACGCGGCATTACCTTATCCGGCGGACAAAAACAACGCACCGCCATTGCACGCGCGCTGGTGCGCAACCCGCGAATTCTCATTCTCGACGATGCATTGTCCAGCGTCGATACATTTACGGAGGAGCGCATTCTGCAAGGACTTGCGGAAGCCATGCAAGGCCGTACAACAATCTTTATCTCTCACCGAGTTTCAACCGTGCGTTATGCCGACCAGATTGCCGTTCTGGTGAACGGCGCGATTGTCGAGCTGGGCACGCATGACGAGCTGGTCGCGCGCGAAGGCTACTACACGCAATTGCACGAGAAGCAAATGCTCGAAGAAGAACTCGCCGTAGTGGGGTAAGCGCAGAGGTCAGTGGTCGGTGGGCAGTGGACAGAGATCAGGGGACTGACGGGCGGTCCCGGAGGACTTCGCTCTTGTTTTTCTTTCTGTCATTCCCGAAGGAAATCTGCTGTCGATCTTTCTTCAACCCGCCCGCCTTCCCTGTTCTCTATTCCCTATCCCTTCTCAGTCACGCCCATCGCTTTAACGATGACGCGCTTGCGGCGCTGCCCATCGAATTCCGCATAAAATATCCGCTGCCAAGGGCCCAGGTCGAGCTTGCCCGCGGTAATCGGCAACGTCGTCTCATGGTGCAGCAGCAGCGATTTAAGATGAGCGTCCCCATTATCTTCGCCGGTCTGATGATGACGATAGTTTGGCCGCGCCGGCGCCAGCTTCTCCAGCCACTCCATAATGTCTTCAATCAGGCCTTCTTCCAGGTCGTTGACATAAACAGCGGCCGTGATGTGCATGGGCGAGACAAAGCAAAGTCCATCCTGAATTCCGCTGCGACGAACGATCTGTTCCACCTGAGGAGTGATGTGAACGATCTCCCGCCGCTGCGGCGTTTGCATCTGCAGATATTCCGTATGTACCTTCATGACACATAGGATACTTATGGGAACTGTTGTGCTGCCAGGGAAGGAAAATCGTTGTGACGCGCCGCCATCGTAAAACTTCGCTCGCGCCGGAGCGCTGCCGCCAATCCGAACAGCGCCTGCGTGAAATGTATGCCGCCCTGCTGGCAGCCTATGGGACACGCAAATGGTGGCCGGCGGAGACTGCTTTTGAAGTGATTCTTGGCGCATTTTTGACCCAGGCGACGGCGTGGCGCAGCGTGGAACGGTCCATCGAAAATCTTCGCCAAGCCGGCCTGCTGACTGTTGCGGGCATTCGCGATGTTTCAGAAGAAGCGCTGCGGGAGATCATTCGTCCATCCGGGTTTATTCTGCGCAAGGCGGCGTCCATCAAGGCTTTCGTGCGGTTTCTCGATGTTCGATATGGCGGATCTCTTGAAGAAATGGCTCGGCAGCCCACTGCCAATCTTCGCGTTGAACTGCTGGCGTTGCCGGGAGTGGGGCCCGAGACTGCCGATGCCATTTTGCTATACGCGCTAGGGCATCCGGTGTTCGTCGTGGACGAATATCTACGCCGGGTGGCGACGCGCCACGAACTTCTTCCCGCCAATGCGAGCTATGCGGATTTGCAAGCACTGGGAGACGGCGCAATTGCGAGCATCACCCGCGAAGAGACAGCTCGCCACGCAAACGAGCTGCATGCGCTGATTGTCGAGGTGGGAAAGTGCCACTGCGGCACCACGCCGCGATGCGAGGGATGCCCTCTGCGGTCGTTTCTTCCTGGCCGCGACTCGAAACCGTTATACTGAACGAACTTTAGCTGGCGCATTCGCAACATGAATATGCCATTTCTGAAAGGAAAGCCGAATGAATATTTCTAAAACGATTGGTGCATTTGCAGTCGTCGCCGTGTTGGCGGCCGGTGCTGCCATTGCACAGACCATGACGCTGAAGGGTATCGTCAGCGACCAGATGTGCGGCGCGCACCACATGATAGCCGGCGCAAATGCGGCGAAATGTACTCGCGAGTGCGTTGGCATGGGCGCGCCCTACGCGCTGGTGGTCGGCAACAAGGTGTACACGCTGAAGGCCGACGCGCAGGCGAAAAAGGAACTGTATGCGCTCGCCGGAGCTTCCGCCGTAATTACGGGCACAGTTTCCGGGACGACCGTGCAGGTTGCCTCTGTCGCGCCGGGCAAGTAGAGCCGCTCTGGCCCATTCGCAAAATGCCCCTGACGCTTTACGTTGCGACAACGAATCCCGGCAAGCTTCGCGATTTCGCAGCAGCCGCGCAGCCGTTTGCGGGACGCCTGAATTTCATACCGCTGCCAGGAATGGAGCGGATTGCGCCTCCGCCCGAAGATGGCGAGACGTTTGAAGTGAATGCGCGCAGCAAGGCGATCGAGTACAGCCGCCATGCCGCGGGCTTGATTGTGCTGGCGGACGATTCAGGTCTGGAAGTTGACGCGCTCCATGGCGCGCCTGGTGTGCGTTCCGCCCGTTATGCCGCAGATGCGGGCTTTGCTCCAGAATCGCTTCGCGCAAGCACCGACGACACGCTCAACAATGCATTTCTGCTGGAGAATTTGCGGGGGGTCGCGAAGGGCAATCGTACCGCCCGCTACCGCTGCGTTCTCGCGGCTGCCCGTGACGGGGAATGCATCGCAGTTGCGCAT
>JBOGLY010000445.1:0-3103 GCA_050746425.1 Acidobacteriaceae bacterium | reverse complement strand
GTGCAGTACCGGTTGTCGGAAGCAAACGGAATGACGCATCTCCAGTTTTCTCATCGGGCGATGGGGCAAATCACGCCACAACACATGGAAAACATGGGCAACGGCTGGTCGAGCATCCTCGCGAGGATTCAACAGGCTGCGGAGCAACGCGCAAAGAAATAGCGCTGGACTGTCCGGCTGCTCAATCTGAGATATCAACGAATGGAGGAAATAACCATGATCGGTACAGGAACGGAAACCTTGGGAGAAACCCGTGTCCTTCGCAAGCAAGCGCTTTTAACGCACCGGGTTGTGAAGCGAAATGTGGAGGGCCTCACACAGGAGGACAGTCTGATCCAACCGCAGCCAGGGGGGAATTGCCTCAACTGGGTGATTGGCCACCTGCTTTACGTTAGTGACAAGATGCTGTCCATGCTTGGGCAAACGCCAGTGCTCGGAACGGACACGCTTAAGCGTTACGGGCGAGGCACGCCGCAACTCACGAATGCGGCTGAGGCAATTCAACTTGACCGGCTCATGGCCGCATGGGACGAGGCCGCGGGACGCTTGGAGGCGGGATTGAACGCGGTAACATCCGAAGACCTCGATCGGCCCGCGCCATTTTCGCCCACCGACAATCCGAAGGAAACGGTCCGTTCGTTGCTATCTCTGCTGTCTTTCCATCAGGCCTATCACGCAGGTCAGACGGGCCTGCTTCGTCGAATCGCCGGCAAACCAGGCGCAGTCGCTTGATTGAACGGCGAGGGCTGCAATGGCGTAGCAGCGCCAATTAAGTGCCGTGCCCATCCTTTCGCGTTATTCGCGGAAGGGCATGGCTTGCAGGGCGCATTCGGTGCGGAATTCGTTTGGAGCGCGAAAGAAAAAACGCGGTGTAATTGTGGCCCGTGAACTTATCCAGCTACGCCAACCAGGCTGGCATCGCGACTTTGCGGAGCCGTGCGCAGATAATCATCGACAGCCGCAGCCGCTTTCCGGCCCTCGGCAATGGCCCACACCACCAGGGATTGACCGCGCCGCATATCTCCCGCGGCAAACACTCCGTCGACCGTGGTCATATAGCTGCTGTTGGTAGCGACATTTCCGCGGGCATCGAGCGCGACCCCGAGTTTCTCAATCATGCCGCTGCGGACCGGGCCGGAAAAGCCCATGGCAAGCAGAACCAGATCGACTTCCAAAACAAATTCGCTGCCGGGTTGTGGTTCGAATTTGGGGGGAGGGCCGACCTTGACGCCGTGCAACTGCTTCACATTGCCGTGCTCATCGCCGGTAAACTTTGTCGTTGCCAGACTCCAATTGCGCTTTCCGCCTTCCTCGTGCGCGCCCTCGATGCGAAGCTGCATCGGCCACAGCGGCCAGGGCGTGAGGGGAGAGCGCGTGGGCGGAGGAACCGGCATGATTTCAAACTGCTCAACCGAAAGAGCCTTTTGGCGATGGGTTGTCCCCAGGCAATCCGCACCGGTGTCTCCACCGCCAATGATGACCACGCGCTTGCCGGTTGCGAGGATGGCACCGGCGTCCGGGACATCGTCGCCTTCGCAGCGCCGGTTTTGTTGGGGCAAAAACTCCATGGCAAAGTGAACGCCGTTCAGTTCGCGACCCGGAACGGAAAGGTCGCGAGGCTGCTCCGCGCCGCCAGCCAGCAGAATCGCGTCGAAGTCGCGCTGCAGGCCTTCGACAGCCACATTCCGACCGACATGCGCGCCAGTCACAAATTTCACGCCTTCCAACTGCAACTGTTCCAGGCGTCGATCGAGGACTGTTTTCTCCAGCTTGAAATTCGGAATTCCATAGCGCATCAATCCACCGATGCGATCGGCTTTCTCAAATACAGTTACGGCGTGGCCGGCGCGGCGCAGTTGTTGCGCGGCAGCCAAGCCGGCCGGCCCGGAACCCACGATGGCGACCCGTTTCCCGGTTGAAGATGCTGGCGGTTCCGGATGCACCCAGCCTTCCTCGTAGGCATGTTCGATGATATTTTTTTCAATCTGCTTGATGGTCACTGGCGGTGCGTTGATGCCTAAGACGCACGCGGCCTCGCAAGGGGCCGGACAGATCCTGCCGGTGATCTCAGGAAAATTGTTGGTGGCGTGCAAACGGCGCACCGCCTCTTTCCATCGGCCTCGATAGACCAGATCGTTCCAGTCGGGAATAAGATTGTTGACCGGGCAACCGGTGTGACAGAACGGCACACCGCAGTCCATGCAGCGCGCGGCCTGCTCCTGCTGCTTCTCTTCTGGAAACCCGCGATAGATTTCTACCCAGTCATTGATGCGCTCCTGCACCGGACGCCGTTCCGGCAGTTCCCGCTCGAATTCCATAAATCCAGTCGATTTACCCATGCTGCACCTGCTCGGCAATTGTCAATAGAGGAAGTTCTCCGATTGGGACCGCCTGTTCTCCGCGCTCACGAAGGACGCGTTTATATTCCTGCGGAAATACTTTGATGAACTTCGGCAGGCTCTCATTCCAGTTGTCGAGGATCCAGCCCGCGCGTGGACTGCCCGTCAGATCGCGATGCCGAGTGATGAGCAATTGCAAGTCTTCTATCTCTTGCTCATCGGTCAGCGGTTCAAGATCGACGGAAGCCGGGTTGCATCGCTTCTGCATGAAATCGCCGCCTTCGTCGAACACGTAGGCGATTCCACCGTTCATTCCGGCGGCAAAGTTGCGGCCACAGGCGCCAAGCACTACCACGCGTCCGTTGGTCATGTATTCGCAGCCGTGATCGCCCACGCCTTCAACCACGGCGGTTGCGCCGGAGTTTCGGACTGCAAAGCGTTCACCGGCGATGCCGTTCAGGAAGACTTCTCCGCTGGTCGCGCCGTACAAAATCACATTGCCTGCAAGGATGCTTTCTTCCGGCTGAAAGCTGGAATTGCGCGGCGGGAAGATGACGATCCTGCCGCCGGAGAGCCCTTTGCCGACGTAGTCGTTGGCCTCGCCTTCCAGCGTGAGCGTGACGCCATTTGGAAGAAACGCCCCGAAGCTTTGCCCGGCCGATCCTTGAAAGCGGAACCGAATGGTCTCGTCTGGAAGTCCCTCGGGACCGTAGCGACGAACAACTTCGCCGCCAAGCATTGCGCCGACTGTGCGGTGAATATTG
>JBOGLY010000444.1:0-3136 GCA_050746425.1 Acidobacteriaceae bacterium | reverse complement strand
AAGCAGGCTCCAGCCGGATCGCCTACTTCCCCGGAGACATCGAGCGCACCTACTGGCTCACCGGACACGGCGATTTGCTGCGGCTGCTGCATAACACCATTCGCTGGATCACGCGCGACGAGCGCATTGTTCACATCCAAGGGGAAGGTTTCATCGAGACACTCAGTTGGGAAACCGCGCCCGGATACGCCGTTCATCTGCTGAACTACACGAACCCAAATGCCCAGCATTGCTGGCTGCAGTCGATCTTCCCGCTCGGCCCGCAAACCGTCAGCATGAAGCTGCCGCAGGGCGTGAGGGTGAGATCGGTCGAGATTCTCAAGGCCGGTGGAACTGTACCGTTTCACCTTACGGGCGAAACCTTGCGGTTCACCATTCCGCATGTCGAAGACTACGAGGTAGCCGCCATCACCGTCGCATAACTAATTCCAATTGCCAATCGATGCCACGGGTCGGTACCTCATCCTGGCGAAAAGTCGGCCCTTGCGCCAGGACCTGTCTACTTCGCTAGCGCGCCCTGACTGGCGACGGCGTGGATCGCCTGCTCGACCCGCTCGGGATCGCCAAGATAATAGTGACGGAGCGGTTTCAGGCGATTGTCCAGTTCATAGACCAGCGGCACGCCGGTGGGAATATTCAGTCCGGCAATTTCCTGGTCCGTTATTTCATCCAGATACTTCACCAGCGCCCGCAGGCTGTTTCCGTGGGCGGCGATCAACACTTGATCGCCCGCCCGGACGCGCGGCGCGATCATTTCATTCCAGCAGGGCAAAACGCGCGCGACCGTGTCTTTGAGAGATTCCGACAGAGGAAGCTGGCTTTTGCTGAGGCTCTTGTAGCGTGGATCTTTGCCGGGATAGCGCGGATCTTTTTGATCAAGCGCGGGCGGGCGAACATTGTAGCTCCGCCGCCACAGCTTCATTTGCGACTCGCCATATTTTTCAGTCGTCTCTGCTTTATTCAAACCCTGCAAGGCGCCGTAATGCCGCTCGTTCAAACGCCAGTCACGCACAACAGGCACCCACATGCGGTCCATTTCATCCAGCGCGATCCACAGCGTGCGGATGGCCCGCCGCAGCACTGAAGTGAAGGCCACATCGAACGCGAACCTTTCGCTGGCCAGCAAACGGCCGGCAATTTCGGCCTCTTCTCTACCCTTTTCGGAAAGATCGACGTCCGTCCAGCCGGTAAATAGATTCTCTTTGTTCCACGTGCTTTCTCCATGACGAAGGAGAACAAGTTTACTCATTTTTGCGATCCCTTTCTCACTCTATTTTTGCACGGCGGGCGGGCGAAACAGAAGCGCGATTGAGCGTGCGAGCTGGCCTCTAACATAGAATGGCCAGCTAGATTTCAAGGAACAATGACCGCCGCGCCGTCGATGGCGTCGTTACGCACCGCCTCCAGCGCTTCATTGGCACGATCGAGAGGAAATGCGGTCGCTTTGGTTTGTATTTCGATCGCGGCAGCGACTTCGAGAAAATCCCTCGCATCCGCGCGCGTCATGTTGGCGACGCTGCGAATCTGCCGCTCGCCCCACAACAGTTTGTCGTAATCGAATGCAGGCATACGATCCAGATGAATGGCATTGATCGCCACCACGCCGCCTTTTCTCAGGCAGGAGAGCGCGGCGACAACCACATCCCCGCTGGGCGCGAACGTCACAGCGCGGTCCAGTTTCCTGGGTGGCATCTCCGTCTCGCTGCCCACCCAGGTTGCGCCCAGCGATTCTGCCAAGCGGCGATGAGATGCTCCGCGCGTCGAAACATACACTTCACATTGCCAGGCGCGCAACACCGCAATGGCAAGATGCGCGGAAGCTCCAAATCCGAACAGACCGACATGCTCTCCGCGTTCGACGCCGGCAACCCTCAAGCTGCGAAAACCGATGATGCCCGCGCACAACAACGGCGCAGCGTGCAGATCGTCCAGCGCCGTTGGAAGAGGAAACACAAAATCCGCGCGGGCAATCGCATACTCCGCGTAGCCGCCATTCACCGTGTATCCAGTGAATGTCGGATCGTCGCACAAGTTTTCCAAATCGTGACGGCAGTACCAGCAGGTCCCATCGACGCCGCCCATCCAGGACACTCCCACGCGAGTTCCAACGGGGAGTTCGGGAGTTGCGCCATCCACGATCTCGCCTACGATCTGGTGACCGGGAATTAACCTTTCAAGATGGGGCGGGAGTTCTCCATCGACGATGTGAAGATCGGTGCGGCAGACGCCGCAGGCACGCACGCGAAGGAGGACCTGGCCGACTGCCGCTCGCGGTCGGTCTACCTGTTCGATAGAAAGAGCGTGACCGGAGGAGTTCAGCACAGCGGCTTTCATTGAAGTGTTCTTTCTCCTAACAACTTGTCATCCCGAGAAGAGAGCAGCGAAGTCGAGGGATCTCGCGGTTGGCCGGAAAACCGCAAGGTCCTTCGCTACGCTCAGGAAGACAGACCGGCACTTTTAGCATCTTTTACTTGCGCGGGTTACCTGCCCCGTTCGCTTGCAGCGCGAACAGCAAAACAGATCGCGCGGTCACGTCGTAGGAATCGCCGGACTTGAATGTTTCCTTTCCCCCCGATTTTTCATCCGCCGTCTCCATGTTTGTGTCGATCAGCAGGCTCCATATGTCGCCTCCCGGGCATTCCGGCAGCGTGAACTTCACCAAATCGAAATGACCGTTGATGACCAACAGCAGGGTGGCCTCATGTCCGCGCTGGCGGATTCCAGTCGCCTGGGCGCGTCCGTCCATCAGCATCCCAAAGCAGCGCATGCCGTCGTCGCCCCAGTTTGTATGCTCCATCTCATGACCGTTGGCATTGATCCAGGTCAGGTCCTTCACGCCCAGTTCCTCATTGCACTGGCCGGTCATGAACAAATTGCGGCGCAGGATTGGATATTTGTGGCGCAGAGAGGTCAGACGGCGAACAAATTCCACCTGGGATTTGTTCTTTTCACGCAGGCCCCAATCCACCCAACTGATGTCGTTGTCCTGGCAATAGGCATTGTTGTTGCCCTGCTGGGTGCGGGCAAATTCGTCGCCGGCAACCATCATGGGCGTGCCTTGCGAAAGCAGCAGCGTCGCCAGCATGTTACGCATCTGCCGTCGTCTTAGACGGTTGATCTCGGGATCGTCCGTTGG
>JBOGLY010000443.1:0-3143 GCA_050746425.1 Acidobacteriaceae bacterium | reverse complement strand
ATCACCGACAGGTTTTCTATCGCAACGATGTAATCAAGCCGGCGCACTACAACGATCGCGTCAACTTCCCTCTCTCTGGCATTGAGTTGACCGGACCCTACGATAGCCACTCGCTCACAACGCATAGCGAACCTTACTGGTCGCACACCCTCGTGAAGCACAAGGATGGCAGCGTCACCGTAGTCCTCGGCGAGCAAGACCCGTTCTATCACATGAACGTTACGTTTTCGGCAACGCTCTATCCGGGCGTGGCCGCGATGAAGACGGACGTGTTTTGCTACAACGGCACCGACGGCCAAAAGCCGCAGATGTTCTGGACCAGCGCATCGCTGCACTCCACTCCGAAAACGCGTTTTCTTTATCCCATGACGGAAACGGTTGGGCACACGACAGGAGTGGTGTCGCCGTGGCCGATCTATAACGGAGTGGACCTGAGTTGGGACCGGAACAACAAAAACATGCTGGGTGTGTTCGGGATCGACAGCTACGACAACTACGGCGGCGTATATAAGTTCGACGAAAATTATGGCCTGTTCCGCTATGCGGACCGCCGCGTTGTGCAGGGGATGAAGCTTTGGACATTCGGCTACGGAAAATTGGCGACGGCGCTGGAACATGCTTATACCGATAATGCCGGGCCATACATCGAGGCGCAAAGCGGGCGGTATGTGTGGGACGGTCACTATGAATGGGTCTACCCGCATGAGGTTGAGCGCTGGCATGAGTGGTGGATTCCGGTGGCAGGCATCAATGGTCTGACAACGCTGACAAAAGATGTCGCGCTGAATTTGGAAGTGCATGCCGACGCTGCCGGAAACAATTCCTCGCTGGACGTGGCGCTTTCCCCGGTGAGGACGATTCGTGGTGCGAAGCTGGTGGTGAAAGCCAGGAGCGGTGAGTTGCTGAACACCTCCATCGATCTGATTCCGGGAATTCCAGTGAAGAAGACAATTGCGGGCATTCATGCCGATGCCGATGGTCTTGAGGACATGGAGGTCTTGATTACTGGACGCGGCGGAAATGTATTGATGGACTATAACCGTCCCGACAGCAATCCGGGCGGCAACATCACGCCGTTTGCAAAAGATCTACAAAACGCGCCGATACCGCCAGACAAAATGATGGCGGAACAGTTGGTGCTCGCGGCCATTTTCAAGCAGAAGGAATTGAATGTCGCACAGGCTACGACGCTGGCCAAGCTGGCGTTGAAGAAGGATCCTGGATATTCCGAGGCCCATCAACTGCTGGGGATTCTCGAATTCAATCAAGAACATTTTCGAGACGCGGCGGCGGAATTTCAGCAGGCCGTCGATCGTAACCCGTACGCGGATGAGAGCTGGTATTATCTGGCGACCTGCGAGATGAAGCTTGGCGACGAGAAACAGGCGGAACGCAATTTCTATTACATCTGGCCCAACAGCGGTTATTATGGCGCGCGCGAATATCAACTTGGGCTGATAAATTTCCTGCGGCACGACGATGCGGCAGCGGCGCAGCATCTGGCGGGAGCTATCAACTCAAACGGAGAGGACCTGAAAGCGCATCTGTTGCTGGCGCTGGCTGACCGGGACCTGAGCAGGCGAGACGCGGCGCTTAAGGAACTGGATACAGTCGAGAAGATCGATCCGGCCGATCGCGTGGCGCAGGCGGAGAAGTATTTTCTTACCGGAAATGCGGCGGCCGAACAAAAATTGATTGACCTAATGGGCGCGCAAAGCGAAAGCGCTATCGAAGTTTCGATCTTCTACAGTTCCCTGTCGCGATGGAAGGAAGCGGCAGCGATTTTGAAGATGGTGCTGCCTCCGCACAATAAGGACCCGTGGGGAACGCCGCCGATTTACTATTACGCGCTCGCCTATGACGTGAAACAAGCTGGCGACTCGAATGCGGCAGCCGAGTACCGGAAGAAAGCGCAGGCTGCGTCGGGAATCGTGGAGCGGTTCCCATATCGCGCCGAGATGGAAGCGCCCCTTGCCGACGCGGTGAAAGACAATCCAAATGATATTGAAGCGCGGTTCGACTTAGCCTGCCTGCAGTACTACCGCGGAGATGATGCAGCAGCGATCGAGCAGTGGCAGGCCGTGAACCGGATCAATCCATCGGATTTTGCAGCGCGTCGCGCGCTAGGGCTGGCATACGAGGAGCAAGGCCAGCTTGATCGCGCCATTCCGGAATTGCGGAAGGCGGTTGAGATCAACCCTAGCAATGCGAACGCGATGAACGATCTTTCCAACCTGTACGCGCGGAATGGGAATTTCGACGAGCAGGTCGCGCTGCTGCAGAAAGCGATTGCCCACGCGCCGAACAACGACGACTTGATCGAGGGCCTGCTGGATGCGTACCTGCTGGAAGGAAAGTTCCAGGCGGCGCAGGACATCATCGATCACCATACGTTTGGGCCGCGACACCGCACTTATCGGTTGCGCGATGAATACCGCGAATTGGAATACGGAAAGGGTTCGGACGCTTTTAACAAGGGAAATTATGAGCTGGCGTTACAACTGTTTCAGGCAGCGCTGAACCCGCCGGCGAATCTTGGCATGGATACATTTGAGCTACAGTCCGCGCCTCGCATTCATTACTACATAGGGCGCACGCTGGATGCGCTGGGGCGGAAGCAGGAGGCGCAAAAGGCATATCGGGAAAGCATCCGCGGCGTAGATGAGTTGGCCGGCGGTGGAAGCGAAAGCTGGAATCCTGAAAACTTCTTCATGGTGTTGTCTCTGGACAAACTGGGCCAGCAGCAGCAGGTCGCGGATCTGTTGAAACAGTTTAAGGTGTTCGCGGAATTCAGGCTCGATTCAACCAATCGCGACCGTGTCGCGCGCGCATATTATTTGCTGGGTCTGGTCGACAAATTTCAAGGAGATTATGCGGGTGCGCGCGCTCAAATTGAGAAGTCGACGCAATTGGCGCCAGACTATATTGCGCCGCGATTTGAATTGCGCGGCGACACGATCAATGCTGTCGCGAAAGACTAAAGAACAGTATCGATAATGCGATATGCAGAAATCACGCCGTCGCCTTCGTCGTTCTCGGACGAGAGATGGTCACGCCGAGATTGAGAACAAACGCGCTCACGGCAGCTAGTTCAAGGCGCCATGGAAATATGGATGCGTTCAAACGGCTGAGAACGTTGTAGG
>JBOGLY010000442.1:0-3157 GCA_050746425.1 Acidobacteriaceae bacterium | reverse complement strand
ATGCTACTTATGCCGCCGCTGTGTCACCGGAGAACGCGACCCGCGCGCGCATTTTCATCCCGACGCGGCCATCGCTGATGAAGCCTGGAGAATCGCTGCGGATTTTCATCGTCGCTCCCGGCCATGAAAGCGGCGCGAAACTCAATTTGCTCACGCGCCGCCAAGGCATCGAGCCGTGGCAATCTTTTCCGGCGGTTCACGCTGGACGTTCTGTCTATACGGCACAGTTGGGGCCATTCGCGGCAAGTGACGGCGCAATCGAGTATTGCGTGCGCGCAGCGAATGAGCATGAGCGCTCCAGCGCTTCGGAGCAATCGTCGTCGCATGTTTGCACGTTGAACCTGCTTGCGTAATCGGCGGGCATACGCGGTCGCGACAGGTGGCGTATTCTTTCCGAGTGGGGTAGTCCGCCCCGGCTGATTTCCCGGGAGTCTGGGATGAGCGATTTCGTTCTCAAGATCAACGATGCGGAGTTCTGGGTTAGCGCGCCCGCCGAGGAGAGCCTGCTCACGACCCTGCGCGATCGGCTCAACCTGACAGGAACCAAATACGGATGCGGCGAAGGCCAATGCGGCGCCTGCACCGTTCTGCTCGACGGCAAGCCAGCCCACTCCTGCATCACGACTGCTTCGAGTGTCGCTGGTGCAAATATCACAACCATTGAAGGTCTGGAGCGTAACGGAAAACTCACTCCAGTGCAGCAGGCATTTCTCGATGAGGGCGCATTCCAGTGCGGCTACTGCACCTCCGGCATGGTTCTCTGTGCCACCGCGCTGATTCGTAAAACTCCTCATCCGACGGAAGAACAGATCGTGAACTACATGAACGGGAACATCTGCCGTTGCGGCACATATCCGCGCATTGTTGCCGCTCTGAAGCATGCATCGCAATTGACGGCCAAGGCAGGCGGACAATGACTGCCCGCGACTCCCTTCTGGATAGAATCGCGCAACACGCCGTCGAAGATAAGCCGCATTGGTTCGGCCTCAACCGCCGCGACTTCCTCAAACTTTTTGGCGGAGGACTGCTCATCTGCCTCACAGATTCGGCCGCGTGGGCGCAAGAATCAGGCCATCGCTTTGCCAGCCATGAGCTTCCGAAAGACATCGCGGCATGGCTCTACATTGCAACCGATGGCCGCGTCACCGTCTTCACCGGCAAAGTGGAAGTTGGACAGAATATTCGCACCTCTCTGGCGCAACAGGTCGCGGAGGAGCTTCGGGTCCCGTTCAACAGCATCACGATGATCATGGGCGATACCGACCTGACTCCATGGGACATGGGAACATTTGGCAGCCGCACTACTCCCACGATGGGGCCGCAACTTCGCAAAATGGCTGCCGCTGCGCGACAGATGCTCGTCGAAATGGCGGCCAAGCGATGGAAAGTCGGCCCTTCAACGCTGATCGCCGGGAACGGCAGGGTTACTAACCCGCGAAGGAACCGCTCGCTTACCTATGGCGAGCTGACGCGCGGCAGGAAACTCACCAAGGTCGTCTCCACCGAGGTGCCTCTTACGCCGGCCGCATATTGGAAAATTGCAGGAACTTCCGTTCGCAAAGAAGGCGGTCGCGATTTCGTCACCGGTAAACATAAGTTTCCATCCGACATTGCGCGGCCCGACATGATGTTCGGAAAGGTGCTGCGGCCGCAAGGATTTCACGCGACCCTTGCCTCGCTCGATACCACTCAAGCGAAAGAAATACCTGGAACGCACGTCGTACACGATGGCGACTTCATCGCAGTGGCCGCTCCGGAGATGTCCGCCGCGGAGCGCGCTCTTTCCGCCTTGCGCGCAACCTGGAACGTGCCTCCGCAACCGTCCAATAACGGACTGTTCGAATCCTTTAAACAATCTGCCGCAACCCAGCAGGATGACAACGGCCCCGAGCGTGCCACCGGGTCCATCCCGCAAGGCATCGCGAAGGCCTCGGTTAAGTTGCGCCAGCAATATACAGTACAGTACATTGCTCATGCACCACTTGAACCACGAGCGGCGGTTGCCGAGTGGCGAAATGGAAAGCTGACGGTCTGGACCGGCACGCAACGACCGTTTGCCGTGCGCGACGAACTCATGGCCGCGTTTGATATTCCCGCTGAACGAGTCCGTGTGATCCAGCCCGATATGGGCAGCGCCTACGGTGGCAAGCATACCGGCGAAGCAGCGGTTGAAGCGGCGCGAATTGCAAAGGCAACCGGCAAGCCAGTTAGGCTCGTGTGGACTCGCGAAGAGGAGTTCACCTGGGCATACTTTCGTCCCGCTGGACTGATTGAGATCGCGAGCGGCGCCGAACGCGATGGCACGCTAGTCGCGTGGGAGCATCACAACTACAACTCCGGCGATGCGGCAATCACAACGCCATACAATGTTCCCAACCAGCTCATCCAGTTTCATCCCGCGCACTCGCCTTTGCGTCAGGGGTCCTATCGCGCGCTTGCAGCGACCGCCAACAACTTCGCGCGAGAGTCGCACATGGATGAGCTCGCCCATGAATTGAGAATGGACCCGCTGGAATTTCGGTTGAAAAACCTTGGCGATGCAAGACTGCGCGCCGTTTTTGAAGCGGCTGCGGAAAAATTCGGTTGGGCACGCGTGAAATCGAATACCCGGCGTGGGTTTGGAATCGCGGGCGGCACCGACAAGGGCGGTCACGTCGCCACGTGCGCCGAAATAGAAATTGATCCCGTTGACAACAAAATCGTCATTCGCCGCGTCGTTCAGGCATGGGAATCTGGAGCGATCGTCAATCCCGATGGCCTCCGCAACCAGATTGCCGGGGCGATCGTCATGGGCATCGGAGGCGCGCTGTTCGAGGCAATTCAATTCGCGAACGGACGCATCCTGAACCCGCACTTTGCCGAATATCGCGTGCCCCGTTTCAGCGACACTCCGCAAATCGATGTAGTCCTGATCGATCGCAAGGACCTGCCGTCAGCGGGCGCAGGAGAAATCGGCATTATTGGACTGGCGCCTGCCGTCGCCAACGCGATTTTCGCCGCTACCGGAACGCGGTTGCGAAATATGCCGATGACTCCGCTCGATAGGTTGCCGAAGGAAAGCGCATCCTTGCTTCGCCCGGACAACAGGATGTCGTAAAATCCAGCCAACAGAACGGCAAATAAAACTTGAACCTGAATCCGACAGGCACTGCGAGGC
>JBOGLY010000441.1:0-3201 GCA_050746425.1 Acidobacteriaceae bacterium | reverse complement strand
ACCCAGTACCAGCCGCGACGGTGGAAGCGGAGAATCTGGGCAGCAGGAACGTCCGTCGCACCGATCTGGAAGAAGCGCTTTGGCAGATGCCGGAGCGGGAGCGCCTTTGTTTTCTGCTTCGGGACGTTGAAGGTTACGACGCAGGCCGCATCGCGGGATTGCTCCGATCATCCGACGTTGAAGTCCAGCGCACTATTTTTTCCGCCAGGCTTCGCATGCGCGGCTTGCTAGCGAAGCAGCACCGGAATGAACCGTTTCCCCGCACGAGCGCCTAATTCCGGCAATCGCTTTTCACGCGCATCCAGCCACCAAGGATTCGAAGCTGCAACCAAGCCGACGACATTTCGTCGTGCGATCTTGTTTCTATTTTGTGGCTGCACTTCGCGATGCCCCGTAGACCAGAAATGGTGCGTCTTCTGAATAATTGCGTTCAATCCCCGGACCTTTCAATTTCAGCAGTACGGCATATTCGCCATCCTCCAGTTTCATTTTCATATTTGCCAGCTGAAATGCCATCGTTCCAACATAACTGCCATCCTGTGCGGGCCCCAGCCAAACGATTGGCTGCTGTGCCAGCTTTGAACCTTTCTCATCGAGCAGCACGAAATCGCCTTTCCAATCTTTCGCGGGGCGGTGTTCCAGTTTGCCGACTGGGGTAATGCGAACCAGCGTCCAAAGGACGTCCTGCGGCGAAAAAGAGTGGCTCGGTTCGGGTTCGATTGTGCAATCGCCCGCCCGCAGGTAGTCGATCCCCTGGGATCCCGTTTGGGCCGCGGGCGGTGAGAAGACGCATGATCTGCCGATCACGAGCGAGCTGATCCGAACAGTTTCATCAGGGTCCGCAGGAGCAATCGTGAAATCAGTGGTAAACCCAGCGGTGACTTTCCCCGCCGGGTCGGCAGCTGCCATACGTAGCCGATAATCCCCCGGGCTCACATCGATGGCTGTATTCCAGATGGGTTCAGTCGCATACCAGGTCAGGTGACGAATGGTCGTCGAGGCCATCAACCCCGTAGTGGCTTCTTCCAACTGCTGCCCCAATTCAAGACTCGGCGGCGGCGGAGTGTCGGCTGTCCAAAACAGCCCCGCGCTTACGACCTGGGTTCCGGTTTTGCCATCGGGATGCGGAAAATATTCCAATTGGGCGCCCATTTGTAGTGGTCCGGCTGGTCTCGCAGACGGGTTCTCCAGCACCCGCCGCAAAGAAGCAGAAGCGGTTGAGAGTTCCCGCAACTGACTCAAGCTCGGAGCAGGATAGAACGTAGGCGCGTTCAAAACTGTTTGTTTCAGTTGTGAGGTTACGGAGACGGTATGCGGCAAGCCGTCCATCTGCTGTGGAGTCAGGTGTAACTCCATGCTGTAGGCGGCCATGCGGTTGTTGTGGATCTGCTCCAGCGTCTCCGCGACCGGGCCGCAAATCCAGCCCGCCAGGAGATTGTCATTATTGGTGAGCAGCATCCACGGACCGGAGCCAATCACCGAATACGGCGGCGGGAGTCTCCGCAACATTTCAACCTCTCGCGAGCTGTCGGCGGAATAGAGAATCGCTCCAGAGGCGCGGGCTGCTGTCGCTACATCGACCGCCTCGAAAGCATCGTACACAAGGCTATAGTTCCGATACACCATTTCATGGAACAGATCGCCAAGTGAGAGAACGACGCGCCGTCCAGGGAAGTCGCGCATGCTCGCAATCGCGACACATAAGGTGTGGCGCCAGTCCGGAAGATTGGTAGGCGTTGGTTCTTCTGCCCCGATTTTTTCCAGTTCAGTAATGACCAGTGGGAGCTGGCTCGTGTATGCAGTCTGATTCCCGCTGTCATCCAGGATGGAAATGTTCCAGCCTGACGGTGGCGCATTTTTCGAGATCGCGGTTTTGAACGCGTAAATCGTTTCGTTGATAACATCGTTGCGGTCGAGCGTTCCAGCCAGCGGAAGGACGATTAGCAGGTTTGGCTGGTCTTCCGTCTGACCGGTCTTTGGATTGACGGTTTCGCTCCATGGGCGGGAGAGTTGGAAGGTCGCGGGCTTGCCATCCACAAGCAGCTTCAAGTCCGACGCCTGCAGGTCTTTTATTGGTGAAGCATTCGCCTGACTAAAAGCATGGACCGGAATGGAAATCGTCTCCGCCTCTTCGATCACTTGCGATGTCGGGGGTGAAGCCGGCGGGGCGACATGTCCGTTCACCTGGCTGCGACCAGACCCGCAAGTAAATCCTCCAACCACCAACATTCCCGCGAGCAATGGTAGAGGCAGTACCGATCTCTGTCGAATTTTTTCTACCACGCAATACTCCGAAGGAAACGAACGACCCACCTTTTTAGTGTAGGCCGTTGCTCCTGTTTGTAGGATGTTCCAATCGGTGGAGAGAGCGGGCCATTTACTGTCGTAAATGTGCTCCTTAGCGAGGAGAGATGGGATAGCCATGCCAGACATATTCGAGCGCCTCGGGCAGCGTTTGCATTTTCACCGCGTGGTCAACATGACCGGCATTGCGAGCAAATACAAACTGGTAACGATAACCCTTGGCGGCAAGCACTCTGGCCATGTCCTCATTCACGGCGACCCAGTCGTGCATATGGTCGCGCATCACGTTTGGATTGAGAAGGTCTCGGTCACCCACTTCCATCCAGATTCGCAGCGGTTTTGCCGGACTGTTCGGGATCAGGCGTTCATGAAACTCCCACGCGCCGTGCGGAGTCTGCGCGTTGTCCGGCCACTGCTGGTTCACGTAGGTCCCGGAATATGTAAGGACACGGTGATACAACTCAGGGTGATACCACGCCATAATGAATGCGGCCGCGCCTCCGGAACTGCCGCCCATCGTCGCCCGGCCATTCGGGTGCTTTGTCAATTTCACATGGGCACGCGCCTCGACCAGAGGCAGAACTTCCTGCTCGACGAACTCCGCATACCGGCCTGACATGGTGTCGTACTCCAGGCCGCGTTCGCTGCCTTGGGCATCGCCGCCGCCGTTGCCAATGGAAATCGCAACCATTACGGGGAGCTTGTGCTCCGCGATCAGATTGTCCAGCGCGGTGAACAACATGCGGTCGGGCCCGTCGGCTCCGACGATAAATGGCGCGACGGCACCGGGAACATATTGTTTGGGGATGTAGACTGCCACCTGCCGAGTGTAGGGAGCGGGGTGGCTGGTTGTCACGACCAACTTGGCGGGATCGGTGGGATCTGCCGTACCAAACG
>JBOGLY010000440.1:0-3202 GCA_050746425.1 Acidobacteriaceae bacterium | reverse complement strand
CAATGAGGACGTGATTCGCTTCGACCACGAGAAAAAGACCTATGCCATCTATCGAATCGCGGACGGAACGTTGCACGCGACCGACGGCATCTGCACGCACGCGAACAGTCATCTTGCGGATGGCTTTGTCACGGGAAAACTGATCGAATGCGCGAAGCACAACGGGCGCTTCGATATCATCGACGGCTCTCCGCAGCGCGCGCCTGTGTGTGTCGCGTTAAAAACCTACAAAGTCCGCGAGCATGACGAAAAAATCTTTCTCGACCTTACCTCCGCTGGCGGTTGCGGTCTCTCTCAACCTGCGGTTGCGTACAAATTCCGAGTGGTCAGCAATGAGAATGTCGCCACATTTATCAAGGAGCTGATATTGGAGCCTGAACCTGGCTCGCCGACTCTTACCTATCAGCCGGGCGATTACATTCAAATCGACATTCCCGCATACGGCGAAATTCCCCTCCATAGAATTGCTGTCGATGCGCCATTCACCGAGGTGTGGCGGGCGCAGCACGTTTTTGACTTTCGCGCGGAGAATACGCTGCCCATTCGCCGGAATTATTCGATGGCGTCGAACCCGGCAGTTGAAAAGCAGCTACGCTTCAATGTGCGAATCGCGACTCCGCCGCGCGGACAGGATTGCCTTGCAGGCGCCGGCTCCGCCTACATACATTGCCTGAAACCCGGCGACGCTGTCACAGCCATTGGACCTTTCGGCGACTTCCACATCAAGCCTTCCGAAAAAGAAATGGTGTATCTGGGAGGGGGCGCGGGAATGGCGCCGTTGCGCGCTCACCTTTCGCATTTATTTGAAACGGTCGGAACCAGTCGCCGCGTCAGCTTCTGGTACGGCGCGCGGTCGCTGCAGGAGGTTTTCTATCAGGAGTATTTTGAAGACCTGGCGAGACGATTTCCTAACTTCACCTTTCACCTCGCGCTTTCTGAACCGCAGCCGCAGGACAATTGGTCGTCGTACACAGGCTTCATTCATGAAGTGTTGCGCGAGCAGCATCTCGCGAGTCATTCCGACCCAACGTCAGTCGAGTACTACATCTGCGGCCCACCCGCGATGGTCCATGCCGCAACAAAAATGCTCGAGGGTCTGGACGTGCCCAAAAGCCAGATTGCCTTCGACGAATTTTGATCGGTTGCCGCAAAAACTGGCGCGGACGGCAGGGAAATGTCTTGGCTTGGCAGTTACACTTCTCGAAGAGAAAACCGGGGTGCCCAATGCTGAACCGCCGCAACTTCCTCAAAGCCGGCGCTGCCGCGCTTCCCATGACCGCCGCGCTCCATGCTCTGAATCCGGCTCTCACACCTGCTTCGGCGCTCTCCGCGGAAGAAGTTGCCGACGCCGCCGTCAACGGGTCCACGCCCCAGTTGGTCCAGCTGCCGCCGCGCCTGGGTCCATTCAACCCAGCGACCGAGCCCTGGCAGCAGAGGATCCGCCGCGTGGGACAGAGCAACATGACCGAACACGACCCTGCCGTCATGAACATTGAAGAGTGGGCCGACTATTGGCACTCCGCCGATGCCGACATTGTCTTTGTCAGCGTCACCGGCATCCTGGCGTTCTACCCTTCGAAGGTGAAGTTTCATCGTCACGGAAAATATCTTGAGGGCCGCGACTTTTTCGGCGAGTGCGTGGCCGCCGCGAAGAAGCGCACCATGCGCGTGGTGGCCCGCATGAGTCCCGACCTGAACTGGGGCGATGCACTGGCGGCGCATCCGGAGTGGGCCATGCGCCACCAGGACGGCTCGGTGCAATTTAGCAGTCAGGATCCGCGCCTGTTCAAGACCTGCATGTTCTCGACCTATATGGACGACTACATGCCGGCCATCATGCGAGAGGTCAACTCGCTCTACGACGTGGACTGCTTGTACACCAACGCCTGGCCGCCCATCGGCAGCCTGCCGGACTGTCACTGCGCGATCTGCAGCAAGCTGCCCGCCGCCGGAACTCCGGCATACTGGCGCGTCTTCAACGACCGCGTCATTGAGTTGTGGCAGAAGTATGACGCCATCGCCAAAGAGAAGAAGCCGGACAACTTCTACTTCGGCAATCTCGGCGGCAACGTTCGCGGCGGTCCCAATCTCGACCGCCTTGGCAAAATTGCCGCATGGTTCCAGGCCGACAACCAGGGGCGCAGCTACGGTGACGCTGCCATCTGGGGATGCACGCTGCAGGGCCGCGTCTGCAATGCCGTGCTGGACGGGAAATTCGCCGCCAACGTCACCGGCGCTTATTCCACCGGCGCCGTCGAATGGCGCAACAGCTCCAAAACCCCCGCTGAGACCATCATGTGGCTGAACGAAACCCTCGCCGGCGGCATGGTCCCCTACTATCACTTTGTCGGTTCGGAGGATGGGCTGGGCGAGGACCGCCGCTGGCAGAAGGTCGGAGCCGATTATTTCCGCTGGACCGCGAAGCACGATGCCCACTTCAGGACCCGCCGCTCCATCGCCAATATCGGAGTTGTCATCGGACAGAGCACGCAGCTTCTCTACCCCGGTCCGGCCACCGCGCGCTCACATGCTTACATGCATGAGACGACCGAGGGCATCTACGACGCGCTCCTTCAGGGCCGTTTTGCGTTCGACTTCGTGCATGAAGACCGCCTCGATCCGGACCGCCTGAGCAAGTATCGCGCCCTGCTGCTGCCGAATATCGCGATGCTCAGCGATCGACAATGCCAGCAGATTCGCGACTACGTGCGCTCCGGCGGATCGATCATGGCCAGCTTCGAGACAGGTCTGTACGATGAGAACCTTCAGCCGCGCGCGGATTTCGGACTTGCCGATCTGCTCGGTATCCACAAGACCGGAGATGTCGTCGGCACCAACGGCAATGCATACTATGCGCGCATCGAACAGCCCAGCTCGACCGGGCAACACCCCATCCTCGAAGGATTTACCGATACAAACTGGCTGCCTGGGGCACAGAATCGCGTTCCTTTAAAGCCGGTGCCGAATCCTCTGCTCACCGTTGTTCCCGGCTTCGTTGCCTATCCGCCGGAGCTGGCCTATCCGCCGATCTCGCACACCGACGAGCCGGCGGTTGTCCTGCGCGAAGCAGGCTCCGGCCGGATCGCCTACTTCCCCGGAGACATCGAGCGCACCTACTGGCTCACCGGACACGGCGATTTGCTGCGGCTGCTGCATAACACCATTCGCTGGATCACGCGCGACGAGCGCATTGTTCACATCC
>JBOGLY010000439.1:0-3205 GCA_050746425.1 Acidobacteriaceae bacterium | reverse complement strand
CGATGCCTCGGCCAGTGCCAGCGCTCGTTCCATCCAAACTTCATCCGAGTTCGATTCAGTGGGTGCCATTTTCCTCGCTATCTTCCGTCGGTTTGATCTGGAGACACATCCAAATCTTATTCATGAATAGGCGAATCACCCTTCCAGCAGTGAGTCGACAAACGCGTTGCTGTCGAATGGAATCAAATCTCCCATTTGCTCTCCGACTCCGACAAAGCGCACCGGCAACCGTAACTCGCGGGCAATCGCAATCACGATCCCGCCTTTTGCCGTGCCGTCCAACTTCGTCAGCACAATGCCGGAGACGGCGGCGGCGTCGGTAAACATCCGCGCCTGCTGCAGGCCGTTTTGCCCCGTGGTGGCGTCCATTACCAGCAGCGTCTCGTGAGGAGCGTTGGCCGAAAATCGCTGCGCTGTGCGGCGAATCTTGTCCAGCTCCGCCATCAAATTGCCTTTAGTGTGCAGCCGGCCGGCAGTGTCGACAATCAGCACATCCATGCCGTGGGTCTGCGAAGCCCGCAGCGCATCGTAGAGCGCCGCCGAAGGATCGCCGCCCTGTCGCGTGCGGACCATCTCCACGCCCGCGCGCTGGCTCCAGACTTCCAATTGCTCAATTGCAGCGGCGCGAAAGGTGTCGGCGGCGCACAGCAAAACGGACTTCCCCTGTTCACGGAAGAAGGCAGCCAATTTTCCTGTGGTGGTTGTTTTTCCCGTGCCGTTGACGCCCACCATTAAGATCACCATCGGCTTTTCGGAGAACGGGCGCTGGTTCGACGGAACGGAATCCAGGATGCAAAGCATTTCCTCCTTCAACATCCGACGCAATTCCGCCCCATCTTGAATCTGCTGACGCGAGCTTTGTTGCCGAAGCTGATCGATAATTTCCCGCGAAGTTGTTACGCCAATGTCGGACGCTATCAAGGTGCTTTCTAACTCCTCCAGCGCCGTCTCATCCACTGGGCGCGCGAGAGATAGCAGGTCGTCCATGCGCTCCTGCAGACCGGTACGCGTGCGCGCAACCGCCTGCTTCATGCGGTCCATCAATCCGGGCGGCGGTTCTGGACTATTGAAGAGCGAAATCAGCATGAGGGTTTCTTAGGAAAGCGCTTCATTATCTTTACAGGGTAGTTATGAGGTTCGTTCCGTACGTCTCACGGTGTGGCCCGCGCCGCGACGGTCGGTGGCCCGCTACGCATCAAATGCGAAAACTCTTCAATCGTGCAACACCTTCAGTGTATCAACCCGTGCATCGACAATCAGCGCGTGAGATTGACAATCGCGCTGCTTACTTTGCGGAAACAAAGTCCCGACAGCGGTCACGCAAATCATCCATCACAGTCTGTAGCCGATCCGGGGCGACTGAGCCTTGCGCCAGCTCCTTCGATCCGCCGCCGCGCCCTCCATGCCCAGTCAACGTCGTGCGCAACACCGTTCCGCAATCGAAATCTAGATCGCCGCTCCTTGATAAGACGACGGTCGCCGCCAAATTCGGATCATTCGGGTTCCAGGCAATCAGCGCGACCGTTTGCTGCGCATGAGCCGCGATTTTGCTTACCAGCATTTTTGCGTATGCGGCATCGACCTGGTCTGCGGCGCTCAACTGCAATTTGATAAGCCGTAGTCCAGCTTCCATCGGAGTTTGCGCGATCAGTTCCGCCGCTTGATATTGTGCAATTTCATTGGCCAGGCGCAGGGTGTGCTTGGCTGCTTGTTTTACGTCTGTCTGCAATCGCTGAATCGCTTTCGGCATTTCCTCAAACCCGACGGAAAGCAGCCGCGCAGACTCGGTTAGCCGCGCGAAATCGTTTCGAGCCGAACGCGACGCGCGCAGGCCGCAGACAAACTCGACACGCGTCCCTTGTTTCACCTTTTCAAGCCGGCGCAGATGCAACCCGCCTATTTGTCCAGTCGAGCGCACATGTGTTCCGCCGCAAGCGTTGCGATCAAAATCGGCAATCTCGACAATGCGCAGATCGTCCCGGCGCGACGGCAGCTTACGCAACTCACCTGTGGCCAGCCATCGCTCCGCCTTTTCGCGCGCCACCACGCTCACGGTTACCGGGCGGTCTTCCGCAATCACCCGGTTTGCCAGATCCTCAACCTGCTCCAGCGTCGATTCGGGCAAACTTTCAACGTCCAGATCGATCGTGGAGACCGCCTCGCCGAGATGAAAGGAAACGGTGCGTGCGCCACAAATCTGAATCAATGCCGCGGAAAGCAGATGCTGCCCGGAATGCTGCTGCACATGATCGAGCCGCCGCGCCTCGTCGACCACGCCATGGATCCGAGTGCCCGCCACCAGGGGTTTCACGGTGTGATGCCACACTTCGTCGTGCTCGTCTTCTTCTACGTCTACAATCTCGGCCGTCAATTCCGCCCCGCCGCGAGATATCGCGATCAGCTTTCCCAGGTCGTTGGGCTGTCCGCCGCCCGTGGGATAAAACGCGGACCGATCCAGGGCCACGCGCCACAAAGAACGTCCGTTGGCGCGCGAAACCTCCTGAATATCCGTGACCACGGCGTCGAAATTCATCAGAAAGGAGTCCGTGGAATAGAGGCGTTCCGTCATGTTTGTCTATGTGGAGCGATGCGGATTACTGAGGCATGATGATGCCGCCAATTCGACTGCGCCGCGGCATCAACACCCCGCGACGATCGTATTCGCGGTCGTCTTCTTTTTTACGAGAAGTGGATGAGGCCGCCTCCTTCTTCTGCTCCTGTTTAGGTGGCGCATCGCCATCAGGGCCCCGCGAATCCTGCTTTGTCATTCAGAATACCTCCCGATTTCCCGCCTGCAACCACGATGCATCCATTGTCGCCGATTAGAATGGAACTATGCTACCTCGACTGAGCGGCTTTCCCCGGTTGCTCGCCTGCGATCTTGACGGCACCCTGCTCAATGGCAAGGGAGTTCTTACCGATGCAACCGCATCCGCGCTGCGCAATGCGATCGACAGCGGAGTAGAGGTACTGTTCGCCACCGGCAGGCGCCACAGTTTTGCCTGGCGTGTCCTCGCGCCGCTTGGCCTCGATCCGGAGACGGTTCTGATCAGTTCCAATGGCGCGATCGCGCGCACGTTTGGCGGCCGGCAAATCCACAGAGTCGGAATGCCCGTTGCGACTGCCTTGCTGTTGTGCCGTCAATTGGCTTTTTTTCGAGATGCGCTGGTTTTTACTTTTGACCGCACTGGTCCAGGCGCGCTGG
>JBOGLY010000438.1:0-3208 GCA_050746425.1 Acidobacteriaceae bacterium | reverse complement strand
ATCGTACCCTGCATGTATACGATCGCCTGCCGGTACCACTGGTTGTTGAACGATGAATAGTGGTGCGCCGAGCTTTCCCATTGCCTGTAAATATCGGCGTGGCAGGTTTTGCAGGTTTCGGAATCGAGGAAATAGTCCGCGGGCACGACTTTGCCGGTGTAGGTTTCGGCGTCGCTGGGGAAGAAAGGACTTTTTGGGCCTCCGCCTTCAGCATCTTGATTCGCCGGCGCCATGCTGGGGTTTTGGATTGCGTGCTCGCGTTGCCAGGGAACGGTGCGCAACCACCAGGCGCCGGCGGCGACCGCGGCGACAAGCGCGAGGCAGGTGGCAACGCGCAGAAGAGCTTTTATGCCGCCATGGCGGAGCCAGCCTCGATTGCCGAGCCAGACGGCCAGCAGGAACGCGACAGCCAGCATGGAGACAACTTCATGCGCGTAGAGGATGGACCATTGCTGGCGACGCGTACCGGTATAGACCAGAATTGCGCCGGCAATGCCGCCGAGAGCGAGCACAATCCAGCCGGCCTGCTCCAGACGGCTTCTGCCGAGAAGCAATTTTCGAATTCCTGGGCCGACAAGGACGATGAAAACAGAGCCGAAAACAATGTGGAGAGCGACCGCAGTTTCATAGACCAGAGTTGCGGTGGGAAACGCGTAGAGATAAACGGCGGTTGCGGCCAGGGCGACACATAGAGCTACCAGCAATCGCCTCATCTGTTACATCTCCGCTTTCCGGCACATCCTGGCCCGGTCATCGTTGTCTCGCGTTATTCACAATCCCGTACGCACTGTGGTATTTTCCGCCGATGCTTATGTGGCAGAAGTATATCCGTCCCAACGGAACCCGTGCATCCATCTTTAGATGGAGACGAGCTTTATCTTGCAATGCAACCTCATTTGGCCGGAGCGGTTTGTTTCAGGCCCCAACTATAGACAAGCTCCGCATAGCCAAACTGCGCGTCGTTGCCGGACGGATAAATGGCTCCGGTTACGCCCTTGCCCCACGCATGCCCATAATAAAAGGTCACTCTAACTGATGGGGTGGTCTGCCAGTCTGCGCTCAGATCGGCCACGTTGGCAAACGAAGTATGTCCGTTACTTGGACGTCCCGTATAGCCAAACACTTTATTGTCAAACGCGCCGCCGCCCAGGTACCACAGGTCTTTTGCAGAACTCAACTGCAACCAGTGAACATCGCTCCGCACAACAACGCGCTTGGCCGGCTTGTCCATTCCCTGAATGAAGGTGTCGTGGTTGTTCATCAGGTTGTAGAAAGGGAAGCGCGAATAGACACGCGGTGTGGGGAGAATTTGAAAGAAGGTTTGGTGCTCGTTATCCGCGGGATTGTTGTCTCCTGTGCTGCGAAATACGCCTGCCCGCAGCCACGGAGCAGTGGCGACCTTGTTCCATTGGTATCCGCTTTCAACCGCATACGCCCCGGCTCCATGGTGAAGCTCGCCCCAGTTGCCGTTCTGCAATGCTCCCCAGAACAGGAAGTCAAGATTGCCCTGTCCGACTGGAATGGCAGCCAGGAAGTCGCCCCCATATGTGCCCAAACGAATATTCTTGTGGTCGGCCTGTCGAACGGCCAGTGGACGATTGTCGGTCTTGGTAATTCCCGTGCGGCCGTCATGGTATCCAAGGCCAAAGGCGCGCCACAGGATGCGATGGTTCCACTGCGACCGGGTGAAGGCGAGATATTGCAGGTCAACGTTCAGCTCCGGGTTTCCGTTCATGTTGTACACGCCCTGATCCGCGCGTCCGGCCATCGCCGTCAGGTCCCACTTTCCCGCACCGTAGTGGCCATCAATCCCGTCGAAGCTGCGCTGGGAATTTGAGAATCCGAAATTTCCCACCAGTCGCTGCTGCACTCGATTATTCTGCAGCCATAGAATCGTCGGATTTTCCGGCTGAGTCTCGAGCCCCCCGAGGAACTCGAAGCGCCCGATGCGCAGGTCGTTATCCGCGCCGTTGAAGCGATACCGCAGGAATGCTTGCTTCAGAAATGCTGCGGCAGGGTAGCTGTTGTTGCCGTTCGAGGCATAATACGTGCCTCCGAGGGCCAGCTGACCTTGGGCGCTGATGGGCGAGACGGCGTCATTGGGCAGCCAAAGCTCGGCGGGCTGCGATAGTTCCAGCGTCCAATCCCAATGGTGGATGCGCTGCGACACGGCAATCCGCAGCAGTGACTCCAGGTATGCGTACGAATTCGATTCCGGTGGCGCGGCAAACCACTGCCACACGTCGACCCGCGACCGATACATCATGGAAACGCTGGCGGGCCGGTTCGGGGCGGTGGACTGAGCCCTCCCGGGTGCGACCAAAGATGCTACAACAAAAGATAGCGCCGCCAAACCTGCAAGTCGATAATGTCTCAGTTTCGTTCTCCCTGTATCTATGTCGGTTGCGACTCGCCGCGATACCCGCGCGTTGCACCCGGGACCTACCGGCCACAATTCGCTTTCGGGGCTGCTCGCCAAGCTTCTTTGATTGGAGACAGAATGGTCAAGCAACCTGGGGTGGAGCCTGTTCTGCAACTTTCGATGGAGCTCAAAACGTCTGTAGCTTTGTCTGGAACGAACGTTTGCCGCGAAAATCTTTCGCGCCTTCAATCCGCTCGCGACCGTGATGTGAACCGCCGTCAATTAAATCGTTATAGACGGCGGGGTATGATGGTTTAGCGTGAAAAATCTGATTGACTGGATACTGAAAACTAGTATGCATAAACTTCCCTGTTTGGAGATGCTCTCTATCTTTGCGATTTCCGCGCTGGTCTCTCCAGCATTCGCCCAGCATCACCACCACAGTAATTCAGGCACCTCCGCGTCAAACTCGACAGCCACGGAGCCGTGGATGAATCGCAACTTGTCGCCCGATCAGCGAGCGGACATGGTGTTGAAGCAGATGACGCTCGATGAAAAGATCGACCTGCTGCATGGACAAGGGATGCTCGGCTGGGAAGGAAAGCCGATGCCGAACGCCGTTCTGAGCAATGGCGGGGCGGGATTCGTGCTGGGCGTGCCGCGGCTGGGAATTCCGATCATCCAGATGGACGATGCCGCGTACGGGGTCCGCTTCAGCGCGCGAAACGGGCGCTACTCGACCGCGCTGCCGTCGAATTTGGGCTCGGCGGCAAGCTGGGACCCGCAGGCGGCCTGCGAATACGGCGGCGTGATTGGCCGCGAGCTGCGCGCCCAGGGTTACAACAT
>JBOGLY010000437.1:0-3226 GCA_050746425.1 Acidobacteriaceae bacterium | reverse complement strand
GTACTTGAATGTGGGTCTCAAAAACCCCGGCTTCTCGATCAATCCATTTTCCTTGCAGCCAACGCATGAGAACCTGAATTTCCTGTATCTCTTCACCAAAGTTCTGGTCGAAGCCCAGGGTAAGTATGCGCTCACGCCAGAGGAGGAAAAGGCGCTCTTTGCCGCCGTCGAGCGCGTGTATCAGTTGCCGCTCGAAATCCGCACGCTCTCGAACTTTGCATCGATTCTCGGTCCCCTGGGGGAGCGGCTGCACCGCTGGACCGAAGCCGGGCAGTTTGGATATCTGTTCGACAACGTGGAGGACACCCTCACCTTTTCCCGTTTCCAGACCTTTAACTTCGATGGCTGGGCGGATGCGCCGGACATCCTGGAACCGCTGCTCTTCTACGTTTTGCACCGGGCGTCCGTGGAGGTCGAGAGAACGGAGAACACCGCCACGTTCAAATGCTTCGTGATCGACGAGGCCTGGATGTTCTTGAAGAATCCCACCATCCGCGAGTGGATCACGCGCGCCGAAAAGACCTGGCGTAAGAAGAATGCCGCGATGGTGCTGGCGACACAATCGGTCGTGGAATTGGCGGCGTCGGAGATGCTGCACATCGTCCATGAATCCTGCCCGACCAAGGTATTTCTCGCCAACTCGAATATGGATCGCAAGCTGTACGCGGAAGTCTTTCAGTTGAACGATACCGAGCTGGAGCTGCTGGAATCGCTGGTACCCAAGCGCGATCTCTTGCTGAAACAGCCGGGAAGCACCAAAAAGCTGCGCCTGGATGTCGATGCGCTGACGTACTGGATCGCCACCAATAACGCCCGCGACAACGTGCGCAAGCAGGAATATTTCGCCCGCTACGGGCCGGAACAGGGACTGCTGCGTCTGGCCGAGAACCATCCCAACCCAACTACAACCCAGTGAGGAGAACCATGTACACGAAAACCTGTATCGCAAGTTTGCTGGCGTTGGCGGCTATCACCGCGCACGGCCAGCAAGCCGCCCGCATCGTGCATTACCACGCCAACGACATCGTGGCCATCCGGGCACGGATGCATTACACCACGCTGATCGAATTACCGCCATCGGAGAAAATTCTGGAAGTCGCCACCGGCGACAAGGATTTCTGGATCATCGATGCCATCCGTAACGACTGCTTTCTGCATCCGGCGAAGGCCGACATCCACTCCAACCTCAACCTGATCACCGATAAGGGCAATGTGTATTCCTTCACGCTCGACGATGATGAGGCGCAGCCGCCGGATTTGAAAGTCGTGATCGAGCCGAGCGATCCATCGTCGCTGGCCGCGGTCGGTGGAGTCACCCAGCTCGTTCCGGCATCGGAAGTTGCCGCCGCGCGCAACCAGGCGCAGGCGGCGGAAACGCGGGCGCAACAGGCGGTCGAGTTGTTTCGCGCCAACTATCCGGTCGAACATCTGGTCTTCGATTACAAATACAAGAACAAACCGCCTTTCGATGTCCAGGCGATCTATCACGACGACCATTTCACCTACATCAAGTCGCCGGCCACGGAAAAGTTCGCCGTTTACGAGCTGAAAGACGGCAAGCCCGATCTGGTCAGTTTTCAACTGAAAGACAACACCTACGTGGTCTCCCAAGTGGTCGACAAGGGATATCTCCAGATCGGCAAAAAGAAACTCGCGTTCGAGCGCAAGGCGCATTAGGAGATGGGCATGCAGGAAGAAAAAGAAAATCAAGCAGCACAACCTTCTCTTGCGTCGGCTTCTGCGTCATTGCCCGAAACGGCGAGCACTGTGCAGGACCGGCGGACGCAGCCGCCCGGCGTGGTGTCGAAGCAGACGCAGAGCTACCTGATGGCCGGGCTTTCGGTCCTGATTCTGTTGGCGGTGCTGTTCTCGAAGAACCATGCCAAGCCCGCGGCCAAACCGCCCGCCTCTGCGTCGACTGCCGCGATGACCGACGCGAACCAGAGCAAGATTGAACAGTTTCAAAAAGACCTCACCGCGGAACAACGCGCGATGGAGGCCCAGCGGCAAGCTGCCGCGCAGTCCGCTTCCGCCACAAATCCAAGGGGCGGACAAAATGCAACAGCGACGGGTGCGAATCCATCGCAGTCCGTCGCTGCCGCCCCGCCGCGCGATCCCATCGCGGATGCGGAGAAGGCGCTGGCGTTCAAGGCGCGCTTCGCCTCGAACCTGGTCACACCCGATGACAACATGACACGGAACCCCTCGGTACAGAACGCGAGCGCGAGCATGGTGAACGAGAGTTTGCCGGCATCTACTGCGCCGCAACAGATCGCGGGCCGTATACCCAGCGATGGGCGTAATGCAAAGGCGAATGCTGGAAATCGGCCAACCGAGGTAAACCTTAACTCCGCGCATGACCAGCCGTATGTTCTGTTCGAAGGGACCATTCTCGATACCGCGCTGGTCAACCGGCTGGTGGGCGACTTCGCCGGGCCGGTCAAGGTCATGGTCACGAACCCCGTTTATAGCCAGGACCGCCAGCATGTGCTGATTCCCGAAGGCACATTTCTTCTGGGCGATGTCCAGAAGGTTTCGGGCATGGGTCAGCGGCGGCTGGCGGTCCGCTTCCACCGCATGCTGATGCCGGACGGTTACTCGGTCGATCTCGACCAGTTCCACGGTCTCGATCAGGCCGGGGCCACTGGTCTTTCCGATCAAGTGAACAATCATTATATCGAGATCTTCGGGGCCTCGATCGCGCTCGGAATCGTCTCCGGCGCTGCCGAGGCGACCACCTATGGCAGCGGCTATAACGTGAGCGGCCCGGCGATGTATGAGCAGGGCGTGGCGTCGAGTCTGTCGCAGTCGGGAGCGCACGTTCTCGATCGTTTCATCAATATCCTGCCGACCATTACCATCCGCGAAGGCCATCGCATCAAGGTCTATCTCACCCAGGATCTGCTGCTGCCGGCCTACGAAAACCACGATACGCCCGGAGATTTTTGATGCGCGTATTCAACCTCCTTCTCTCCGCATGTTTGTTGCTGGCAGGCTGCGATGCAAGCACGCAGCCTCCCAAGCCTTCACCGTTGCGTTATGCCCGCAGCATAAGTCAATGCTCATTCGGCTGTTGCCGGTGTCAACGCTGCCCACCCGTCCGCAGCCGCAAAGCCCCCAAACGCCCACCGCATTCGCAGGAACGATTGCAGGAAAGGTGATGTCATGAAAATTATCAGGATACTGTGTCTCGTTTTCTCACTTGCCACCCTACTCGCGCCTCGGG
>JBOGLY010000436.1:0-3235 GCA_050746425.1 Acidobacteriaceae bacterium | reverse complement strand
GTCCAGCATCAGGCCCGGCGTCTCAGAATGCAATTCCGCCGCTGGATTAGGCAGGTTTTCAGCGGACAATTCCTCCAGCAAAACTGAATCGCAGCGCTCCATTTCATCGTTGCGGCGCTGGTTGATTTTGTCGATGGCGCGCTTCGCGGCGGCGATTGCCGTATCGCCTGCGCGAGGGTCGCGAGCCTGGTCTTCCTGATGCCACAGTTCGAAATTCGCGCGATGCAGGCTCTCCACCGCGCGCTCGAACGCATCAGCAGTCGCCGAAGCGGTCGGCTGATCGTGCCAACGCGCTGTCCATTCATCGAACAATTGAACGATGTGTGCCGCGAAGGGCGGACGTACCAATACCATAGGCAGAGTTTATCCTGAACCAAATCCGGGTGCCCCATACTCGCCGCGCATTTTGCAGCTAGCGTGGGATGAAAAAGTTCGTTTAGCAAACGTTCCGCACTCATCCGATGGCGCGTTCAACAGCGCCAAACGTCAACATCAATTAGCATGGGGACTGACATTTCTACCGCCATCTCCTATGCCATCTTCGAACTGGCTTCAGGTTCCACATCGCCGATTCAATCCGCTCACCCGCAAATGGGTGCTGGTATCGCCGCATCGCACGCAACGACCGTGGCAGGGAGACGTTGCCAAAACCGAATCCGTTCCGGCGGTCCACTACGATCCCGCTTGTTATTTATGCCCCGGCAACACGCGCGCCGGCGGACATAAGAATCCGCGGTATGACGGCGTGTTTATCTTCGACAACGATTATGCCGCGTTGCTTCCAGACGCCTCTCCGCTCGTCGACGCGCCGCACGACGACCTGTTGTGCGCCGAACGCGAGCTTGGCATTTGCCGCGTGATTTGTTTTCACCCGGACCACGATTTGACTCTGGCGCGAATGGAGCCGCGCGACATCGAACGCGTGGTGGCTGCGTGGACGGAGCAGTATCGGGATTTAGGCGGACGACCGGAGATCAACCACGTTCAGATTTTTGAGAACCGAGGCGCAATGATGGGCGCCAGCAATCCGCATCCGCATTGCCAGGTGTGGGCCACGGAACATATTCCCGATGAAGCGAAGGTCGAGCAGACCGCGCAGGCTTCTTACCGCGACGCGAATGGGACCTGCCTGCTTTGCGACTACGTGCAGCGAGAAATAAAACTGGCGCAGAGGATTGTTTGCGACAACGAGGAGTTTGTCGCGTTGGTGCCGTTCTGGGCGGTCTGGCCCTTTGAAACCCTGGTGCTCAGCCGTCGCCATCACGGTTCGTTCGCGGAGATAGACGACGCGCAGCGAGGCGGGCTGGCGGACATTTTGAAGCAGATGACAACGCGCTACGACAACCTTTTTGAAACCAGTTTCCCCTATACCATGGGCTTTCACCAAAGCCCGACCGACTGCAAGCCGCACCCCGAGTGGCATTTTCACGCCCATTTCTTTCCGCCTCTCCTGCGTTCCGCTACGGTACGCAAATTCATGGTTGGATTTGAAATGCTCGCAATGCCGCAGCGCGACATCACGCCGGAAAGCGCCGCCGACAGGCTTCGCGCGGTAAGCGATCTGCACTACACGCTGCGTACATAGAAGAGGCAGAGGAATTGCAACCCGCATCGCTCAAGTTAGACGGTCTGCCGCTTACGTTGGAGCAGCTTGCCGCCGTCGCTTACGGAGACATTGCCGTCGCGCTGCATCCTGACGCGCGCCACCGCATGGAGGCTTCGCGCGCAGTCGTTGAGCGTTTTCTTGCCGAAGGCGCCAAGGTCTATGGCATCAATACCGGCTTCGGCAAAATGTCCGACGTGACGGTCCCACCCGAACAGTTGGCCGATCTTCAACTGAACCTGGTCCGCAGCCATGCTTGCGGCATCGGCGAGTCGCTGTCGGAAGCTGAGATTCGCGGCATGATGCTGTTGCGCGCCAACGTGCTCGCCAGGGGAACCAGCGGCGTGCGTGTCACAGTCGCGGAGCACCTGCTGGCGATGCTCGCAAAAAATGTATGCCCGGTAGTGCCGGCCCGCGGCTCCGTGGGAGCCAGCGGCGACCTGGCTCCTTTGGCGCATCTCGCCTTCGGAATGATTGGCGAGGGGGAAGCGTTTTATGAAGGGAAGCGGATTGCCGCGAGAAATGCACTGATGGCCGCGGGCATCGAGCCTCTGGCACTTGCACCCAAGGAAGGTCTGGCTCTGTTGAACGGCACGCAGGCGATGGCGGCTGTGGGTGGGCTGGCCTTGCTGCGCGCGGAACGCGTGGCCCGCCTTGCCAACCTGGCCGGCGCGATGACGCTTGAGGCATTGAAGGGAACGCCCGCCGCATTCGATGCGCGGATTCAGGCCGCGCGTCCTCACGCAGGTCAAATTGAAGTGGCGCGGCATCTCCGCGCTTTATTGGCGCAAAGTGAAATTCGCGAGTCGCATCGCCAGCACGACCCGCGCGTACAGGATGCGTACTGCCTCCGCTGCATGCCGCAGGTTCATGGAGCGGTGCTGGACGGTCTGGCCCATGCGCGCGGCGTGGTCGAAACCGAAATGGGATCGGCAACCGACAACCCGCTGGTATTTGTCGCTCACGGCGCAGATTCTTCCGCGGATGAAATTATTTCCGGTGGCAACTTTCACGGAGCGCCGCTCGCCTATGTTTTCGACTACGCGGCCATCGTGATGACGGACTTGATGAGCATCTCCGAGCGCCGCATCGATCGTTTGGTGAATCCAGATCTGAACGAGGGCCTGCCGCCTTTCCTTACACCGCAAGCTGGGGTTTCCTCCGGCTATATGGTCGCGCACGTGGCAGCGGCTTCCTTGCTTGCCGAGGCCAGAGTGCTCGCCCACCCAGCGTCTGTCGATAGCGTGCCCACTTCCGGCGGCAAGGAAGATCACGTCTCGATGGGAATGACGGCGGCGCGGAAATTCAAACAAATTGTCGAGAATGCGGAGTCGGTGCTAGCGATTGAATTGATGACTGCAGCCGAAGGCCTGGAATATCGTCGTCCGTTAAGGCCCGCGCTGCGCGTGGAAGCGGCGTGGATTAAGGTGCGTGGCATTGTCGCAAGGCTCGACCGCGACCGCAGCCTGCATCCCGATATCGCGAACCTTCGCGCCGCAATTCTTCGCGGAGAACTGGACGACTGGATGCGTTAGGGAAAATGCACAAGATTGTCAGCCTGAACGGAGCGCAGCGGAGTGAAGGATCTCGTGTTTCTCCAGCAAAACGCGAGGTCCTTCGCCGGCGGCTCAG
>JBOGLY010000435.1:0-3254 GCA_050746425.1 Acidobacteriaceae bacterium | reverse complement strand
GAGTTTCATCCCACCCTTTGCGCAAAGGAGGCACAAAAGATGGGGCACCCTCATTCCATGCCTTATGAAGCGCTCTTCAAGATTGCGCGGAAACCGCTCGCCAATACCTGATGCCGCTTGACCTGCGCGTGTTGCGCATCCTTAAATGGGCCAATTTGCACGTGCAGGAATTTGTCGCGTTTGCCGGAGTAGATTCCAGCACGGAAGCCTTTCTTTCTAAGCTCGGCAACCAGTCTTTCGGCGTCTCTTCGATTGCCGATCGCTCCCACCTGGACCATGATCTGCGTTCGTGTGGCTGCGTTCGCCGCCGGCGTCGAATGTGCGCGAGCAATCGCAATGGCCGGTTGCGTCAATGGCACGACAATCGCCGGATGAATTTGGGGGGGTAGCGCCGGCGTCGTGGCTTCGCTGTTCTGAGCGATGGGATTCGGAGGGGCACTCGTCGCTGCGGCAGCCGGCCTGGGAGCGGCAACGTCGTCGGCAGCAGTCCGCAACGCGGCTGTTCCCGTCATAGAACCGGCTGTGTCGGTGGAGATACCGCCTGTACCGCCGTTTGTACCTGGCGAGGTGACAGCAACCGATCGCCTTGATGTCGTAGCCCCTCCTAACGAATAGCCCAGGCCAAAAAACAATGCGGAAATCAGCGAAGCAGCGAAAAAAATGGAGAGTATCGTTTTAGCACTCCAGCGTACTTCGACCGGATCGGGAACATCGAAGTCATCTTCGCAAAAGCGGGTCATCTCTATACTTCTCCGACAGGTTTCGGTTGAATTGCTTTGCCCGCGTGCTGCAGCAACGACACCAGTTCCAACGGCAGCGGAAATACGATGGTGGTATTTTTCTCCGCGCCGATTTCGCTTAGCGTTTGCAGGTAGCGCAACTGCATGGTGATCGGTTCCTGCGCGAGTAAAGTTGCCGCTTCCACCAGGCGCTGCGCGGCATTGAACTCGCCTTCGGCGTTGATGATTTTCGAGCGCTTCTCGCGCTCCGCCTCAGCCTGGCGAGCCATGGCGCGCAACATCGACTCCGGCAGGTCCACCTGTTTCACTTCCACGCTGACAACTTTCAATCCGTAGGGCGAGGTATGCTGATCGATGATGGCCTGAATCTTCAAATTCAACTTCTCGCGATGGGCCAGCAACTCATCGAGTTCCACTTCGCCCAACACAGAACGCAGTGTTGTCTGCGCAAACTGTGAAGTCTGATAGACGTAGTTCGAAACCTCGACCACGGCTTTGGCGGCGTCGATCACGCGCAGCGTAATCACGGCATTCACTTTCAGCGTGACGTTATCGCGAGTGATGATGTCCTGGGGCGGAACTTCCATCGCCTCCTGGCGAAGCGAGATGCGCACCATCTGGTCGAATGGCCGGAACACGAGGATGATTCCGGGGCCTTTGGGAGAGGGGAGCAGGCGGCCCAGGCGGAAGATCACGCCGCGTTCATATTCCTTCAAAATTTTGATGGAGCTAAACAGATAGAAAGCGACAATGATAATAACGATCAGTACTGCAGTGGATGGCATCTTCAACTCTCCCCCGAGCATGGGACACTCGCCTTAGGTTGTATAGCATGGACGGTGCGGCGCGAGGCGGCGAAACGGATTTCAGGAACCTCGCAGGTCACGTTCGACTTCCAGCAGAAGCCCTTTGCGATCGCGGATGCGGACCGGCTCCCCGGCAGCGACAGTATCGTGGGAGTGCGCCTGCCACAATTCTCCGCGCACCAGGACTTGTCCATTCGGGTTGAGCGCGGTTTGAGCAACCGCGATGCTTCCCACAAGCGCTTCGCCGCCGGTCTGCACTTTGTTGCGCTGGGCGCGCAAGGCGATTGTGCCAAGAAAAATTGTTATGATGCCGAAGCCGATTCCTGCGCCCAGGGCTGTGCCGAGATGCACGCGCATTTGCGGAATGGGGCCATCGACCAGCGTAAGCAAACCGAAAACGAGGCAGCCGATTGCAGCCAGTCCGAGAATTCCGTGGGTTGCGAATTTTATATCCAACACAAACAGTACAAGCGCGCCGATCAGAAATCCTATCGCCGTGTATTCCAGCGGCAGCAGATTCAGCGCGAACAATGAGATCAGAACCAGAAGCGTCCCAAGCGCGCCTGGGACGATGGTGCCGGGCGCATTGAATTCCAGATAGATCAGCAGGCCGCCAAGAATAAGCAGAATGACCGCGAGATTTGGATCGGTCAGTGCGCCGAGAATTCGTTCTCTTGTACTGGGCAGCATTACCTCGACGTGCGCATCTTGTGTGCGCAGCACCTGCTTCGCGCCATTGAAACGGGTCACTGTCGTGCCATTGAGGTGGTCCAAAAGTGCCGGGATTGTGGGGGAGATGACATCGATCAATTTCAGATTGAGAGCTTCCTGATCCGTATACGACTTGGAATTCAGCACTGCGTCCTGAGCAGCCTGGACATTGCGCCCGCGACGAGAGACGTAGGAGCGAAGAAAAGCGGCCGCGTCGTTTTCAATCTTTTGCTTCAGGATCGGGCCCATCTTCTCGCCTTCCAGAATGGGATGCGATGCGCCGGCCTCGGTACCGGGGGCCATAGCGGCGATGTCGGCGGATTCCAGAATGAAAAATCCGGCGGACCCGGCGCGACTGCCTGAAGGAGCCACGTACACGATGACGGGAACCTCGGATTGCTCAATTGCAGTGACCATGGCGCGTGTCGAAGTGAGCAGACCGCCCGGGGTGCCCATTTCGACCACGACAGCTTGCGCATGGATCTTCGCGGCGTGACGCAGGCCACGTTCCAGATACGCCGCGCTTATCGGCTGGATGGTATCGTGCAGCGGCAGCTCGACGACAACGGGACCCGACTGCGCGGTCGCGTGAAACCCTGTTCCCAGAAATATAAGAGCCACCATTGCCGACAAAACAGCGCAGCTAAAGCTGTACGGACTAATGCCTTTGGGCCGCAAATTCCGTATTGTGAGCATTTGCTCGTTCCTTATCTGGCCGAATCTCTCAGCGTGCGATTTCGCCTGTGAAGACCGGCGAACCCCAGATCTCAAAATCGAGATCTGGGGCACCCTTGTGTCGATCTATGTAGAGAGCTTTTCAATCCCTCGATCGAACTAATGCTGAGCTTGCTGCAATTGGATCGCCTGCAGGATGCCCCTGGCTGCGGTGTTATTCGGCTCAAGCTTCAGCGCGCTTTCGATGTCGCTTTGCGCATCGGTCAAGGCGTGATCGCTCAAATCGATTCGCGCCAGCACGAGATAAGCGGCGGCATTGGGT
>JBOGLY010000434.1:0-3263 GCA_050746425.1 Acidobacteriaceae bacterium | reverse complement strand
GGTGGGCGCTACTGGCCGGCGCTACAGCAGGAGATATGTGCTCGATATCCTGGAGGAGCGTGTCCAGCAGGACCACAGCGAAGAGGCGTGGGAGACCAGCGATTTCTATTGTCGGAGATTGGCGACAAACGTCTATTTACTGACCTATACGCTGCTGCAGCGGAAGACCCTGAAGACGCGCCGATCCACAATCTGGCAACATACGCCACAGGGCTGGAAGATTGCCTACCATCAAGGAACAATCGTGCAGGACAAGTAAAGGCACAGCGAAGTCAATAGCCGGCCAGTTCCACCATCGCCTTGCGAATGTCCTCCGCCTGGGGAAGGATTTCGTCTTCCAGCAAAGGCTGGTAGGCAACGAACACATCTTTTGCCGCGATGCGACGCACTGGCGCATCGAGATCGGCAAATAGCTCCTCTGCAATGCGCGCGGCAATCTCGGCCCCATACCCCCAACTGCGCATGTCCTCATACGCAACCAAAGCGCGGCTGGTTTTGCGGACAGAGGTTGCTATGGTGTCCCAGTCGTACGGGCTTAACGTGCGCAGGTCGATTAATTCGACATCCAGGCCATTTTCACGCTCGGCGCGCTGGGCCGCCTGCAACGCGCGCGGCACCAATGCTCCAAACGTGACAACGGTGAGATGCTTGCCGGAACGAACAATGTTCGCTCTTCCAAACGGAACAGTAAAGTCGGGCCCAGGATAATGCGCGCGACCATAAGTTTCGCGATAAAGTCTCTTGTGCTCCAGGAACAGCACAGGGTCGTCGCAACGAATCGCCGTCCGAAGCAAGCCGTTAGCATCGAGCGCGTTCGAAGGATAGACGACACGCAGTCCCGGCGTATGCGTGAAGATACTCTCGCCGGACTGCGAATGATAGATTGCTCCGCCGGTCAAATAGCCGCCGGTAGCGACGCGGATCACCGCCGGACTGGAAAATATTCCGTTCGATCGCCAGCGAATCAGCGGCAGCTCATTTCTCAACTGCTGCATCGCCGACCAGATGTAATCGAAGAATTGAACTTCCGCGACAGGCTTCAGCCCTCGGGTTGCCATACCTACCGCGCGGCCGACAATATTGGCTTCCGCCAGCGGTGAATTGAAAACGCGATCGGAACCGAACTTGCCTTGTAGCCCGCTTGTAAGCTTGAAAACTCCGCCCTTCCCTTTTACGGCGTGCTCTTCCATGCTCACTTCGCGACTGCAATCTGCGACATCCTCGCCAAAAACAACGATGCGTTCGTCACGTTTCATCTCATCCTGGAGGCAGGCGTTAATCAGGTCCGCCATGGTGCGTTCCTGTACGGCGCGCGTGGGATCGACCACCGGCGGCGCAGGCTCTTTCTGCAACGAAAGCGATGTTGGGTCGAAGTCCTCAGAATAAACGTGCCGGTAGATCGTATCTATCGCCGGAGGCGCGGCCCGCAATACGGCATCCGTGGCGACGCGAATCTCCTCGTCAATGGCCTGCTCCAGCCGGGTGATGGCGGTCTCATCCAGCAGACCTTCCCGCAACAACCGCATCTGCAACTTGGGTAGCGGATCGCGCATGGCATCGGCCTGACGCTCCGCCTCCGACCGGTAGAGCCGTTCATCATCGGAAAGCGAGTGCGAATAGGGCCGCGTGACGTGTCCATGCACAAACGCGGGACCCTTTCCAGCGCGGCAATAGGCGACCGCCTGCCGCATTGTCTTGTGACATTCCAGTGCATCGGTCCCGTCGATTTCAGCAAAGAAAAAATTGGGGAAGTTGGCGACAAGCTTAGAAATATTGCCGCCCGCCGTGTTCACTTCAACCGGCACCGAGATTGCATACCCATTGTCCTGAACGACAAACAGCACCGGCAACTTCAGGTTGGAGGCCGAGTTCATCGCCTCCCAGAATTCTCCCTCGCTGGTGCTGCCGTCGCCGAGCGAGCAATAGACCACTTCGTCCGGGTGGAACACAACATTTTTGTATGCGCGATAATCCGTCTCGCCGCCCGTAGATGGTGGCTTCTGTGCCGCCGCCGGATGGCGATTGAAATAGCGGCCGGCTTCCGCGCAACCGACCGCCTGCAGGCATTGCGATCCCGTCGGAGACGATTGAGTCACCAGATTCAAGCGCCGACTGGACCAGTGCGAAGGCATTTGCCGTCCCCCGCTTCCTGGGTCGGCCTCTGCGCCAACAGCAGCCAGCAACATCTCCTCCGATGTCACCCCCAGCGCCAAACACAGAGTGCGATCGCGGTAATACGGATAGAACCAGTCGTACCCGGCCCGCAACGCCAACCCGGCGGCCGCGGACAGCGCTTCGTGCCCGGCGCCGGATATCTGGAAAAATATCTTCTGCTGACGTTTCAGCAGTATCTCGCGATCGTCGATTTTGCGCGATTGATACATCAACCGATACATCTGAATCATTTGTTCAGACGACAGGCCATGTGCATCGGCGAGCGCTTTAGTTGCGGAGACGGTGCGAGTTGCTGCCATCTTGGATCCTCTTCAGATTGTGTTCCATCGGCTGGCTCGCCGCACTTCTGAATCGTACGTCGAACAGTCATTTTACGGCAAAAACGGGAACGCGACTTTCGGTTTTTTCGCGCGCGCGAGGATCGCTCGCCATGGAACGCAACCAAATGGTTCCCACAATCAAAGTCCGCCCCTTGACAATTGGATTCAACTCCATTGTTCCAGGCAGCAAAGGTGCAAGCTTTTTATCTAGAAGTATCAGCCGGGGCGAGGTTGTAACGAAATCGCTAAGCGATTTCGGGTCGGTATATCGGCGCGCTCGCCTGGCCGCGTCCGCCGGATAGCGAAAAAAATAGACCTGCTGCATTGGCCTGTGAATATAGAACAACAACGCCTGCTTTTGCATGGCGACATTTTCCTGCCATAGCAACACCGGACCGACGGTATCTTTAGCAGCAGGATTCTCCATCGCGGCGAGTAGCAAATCTTTGCCTTCCGGAGTTTGGCTCAGAACAACGTTTCCCGCGGCGACTCTCTCCGTCAGGCTCCGTCGCAAGCCCCGGGTGGCAATCGATGAAATTCCAAAAGCCGCAAAAAACGCCAGTAACGCCCCCGCCCAAATTTTTTGGCTGCGCCCTTCCATTCGCGACGCCAGCAGGTCTCCAGTCATCATTGCAAGCGCAGGGTATGCGGGCACAATATATTTCGGCGTGCGAGTGGCGACCAAAGTAAAGAAGCTCAATACGACAACCGCAAACACAAAGTACTCGCGCAGATCGCGCCGCCGCGCCGCGTAGACAAGAGCAATTG
>JBOGLY010000433.1:0-3265 GCA_050746425.1 Acidobacteriaceae bacterium | reverse complement strand
GCAGACTTGCAACCGTACCTGATGGCGGGCGCGGCCTGTGTGCTGGTGTTTGTGAATGGGCGGTTCACGCCGGACCTTTCCGACATGAAATTGCTTCCCACTAGCGTCGAAGTTGACAGCCTGGCCGCTCAAATAGCAAATCCAGAGGAATCGCTTGAAGTCCACCTTGGCCGTTACTTGAACGTTGAACGCGATCCATTCAACGCTCTCAACACCGCTTTCATTCAGGATGGCGCGTATGTCCGCATCCATCGAGGCACGGTGCTGGAAGCGCCGATTCAACTGTTGTTCGTATCCACCGCGACAGATATTCCTCTGATGGTTCATCCGAGAAATCTGATCGTCGCAGAGCCGAACACCCAGGCTACGATCGTGGAAGAACACGTTTCCCTCCGCGGCGGAATATTGTTCTCGAACGTGGTGACCGAGTTGGTCGCGGCTGAAAACTCAGTCATTTCGCATTACATGATCGAGCGGCAGAGCCGAAACGCGTTTCACGTCTCGACGCTGCGAATTCAGCAGGAGAGAAATGCCAGCGTGCGGTCGCATTCCGTACTGGTTGGCGGCGCTCTGGTTCGCAACAATGTTCATCCGGTCCTGGCGGGCGATGGCGCGGAATGCTTGATCAACGGCCTCTTCATTGGCGACGACCGCCAGCATATCGACAACTACATGTTGGTTGAGCATGTAAGTCCGCATTGCAACAGCCATCAGTTTTACAATGGCATCCTCAGCGGCAGCGCGCACGGCGTTTTCCACGGACGCATCATCGTCCACAAGGATGCGCAGAAGACGGACGCCAAACAGACCAACCGCAATCTCCTGCTCTCCGACGATGCCCAGATCGACACCAAGCCGCAGTTGGAGATTTACGCCGACGACGTGAAATGCACTCACGGCGCGACCATCGGACAGATTGACGAGAATGCCCTGTATTACCTGCGCTCCCGCGGATTGGATGAAAGCTCTGCGCGCGGGCTGCTGCTGTTCGCGTTCGCGGGCGAGTGCCTCGCGCGGATGAATCCTGGCCCTGTGCTTACCCATATTAAGCGGATCGTTCACGAGTCGCTGCCGAAGGCGATCGTCTCTGCCGGAAGAATGTCGAACATCGATCGCCATTGGGAGGAAATCGGATGAGCACCGTTGCCGCGGGAATTCAAACCGAGAGAACTACGTCCGCAGCCCTCAACGTAAACAAAGTACGCTCAGACTTTCCCATTCTGGGCAGTCAGATGCACAATCAACCGCTCGTCTATCTGGACAACGCTGCGACTACCCAAAAGCCCAATGCGGTAATCGAAGCCATCTCGCATTACTATGCGTCTGACAATGCCAACGTTCACCGCGGAGTGCATTTGCTTTCTCAATCCGCGACCGACGCCTATGAAGCTGCCCGCGACACTGTGCGGCGCTTCTTGAATGCGGCAAGCTCGAGCGAGATTATTTTTACCCGGGGAACCACGGAGGCGATCAATCTTGTCGTCCAGACCTACGGCCGCACGCATGTTGGTGCTGGAGATGAGATCGTAATTTCCGCAATGGAGCACCACTCCAACATCGTGCCATGGCAAATGCTCTGCGAGGAAAAGGGTGCGCGCTTGAAGATCGCGCCGATCAGCGACGAAGGAGAATTGCTGCTCGATCGTTTCGAGGCTCTTCTAAACTCGCAAACCAAAATCGTCGCAATTGGCCACGTTTCCAACGCGCTGGGCACAGTGAATCCAATTCGACGCATTGTCGAGATGGCCCATCGTCGCAACATCCCCGTGCTGGTCGATGGCGCCCAGGCAGTGCCTCACGCGGTGGTCGACGTCCGCGCACTCGATTGCGATTTTTACGCCTTTTCCGGACACAAGGTTTATGGCCCAACCGGAATCGGCGTGCTGTACGGCAAGCGCGAGCTTCTCGACGCCATGCCCCCATACCAGGGCGGCGGCGACATGATCCGGTCTGTCACATTTGAAAAGACGCTCTACAACCAACTCCCGTATAAGTTTGAGGCAGGTACGCCTCACATTGCGGGAGCCATCGGTCTGGCAGCCGCACTTAACTATGTCAACGAACTCGGACTCGACAACATTGCCGCACATGAGCACGATCTGCTGGTCTATGGCACGAAGTCCCTGAAATCCGTTCCTGGACTTCGTCTCATCGGCACCGCGAAAGAAAAGGCCGGCGTGATTTCCTTCGTAATGGATGGCATTCACCCGCACGACATCGGCACGGTCCTCGACCGTCATGGAATAGCCATACGCACCGGCCATCATTGCGCCCAACCGCTGATGCAGCGTCTTGGAATCCCCGCAACGGCACGCGCTTCTTTTGCTGTCTACAATACGATTTCAGAAATCGATGCGCTGGTCGCGGGCATCGACAAACTCAAAGAGGTTTTTGCCTGATGTCGGAATTACAAGACCTCTATCAAGAAGTGATTTTGGAGCACAGCAAGCACCCGCGGAATTTTCGCACCATGGAAGCCGCCAACCGTAAGGCGGAAGGATACAACCCGCTCTGCGGCGACCACTACACCATCTTCGTCGACGTAGCGGACGAGACCATTAAAGACATTTCTTTCCAGGGATCCGGATGTGCGATTTCGAAAGCCTCAGCGTCCATGATGAGCCAGGCGCTAAAAAATAAGACCACGGCAGAGGCTAAAGCCCTCTTCGACAAATTTCATCGGATCGTCACCACGCAGGAACCCGACGTCCCCGAGGGCCTTGGTAAACTCGCGGCGTTTGCAGGCGTTGCAGGATTTCCCACTCGAGTCAAGTGCGCCACCCTGGCCTGGCATACTTTGCACGCCGCGCTTGAAGGAAACCAGACCGCTTCAACAGAATAGACGCGGCAACCGGGCCATATCTGCCACAAGGAGGGAAAATGACAAACCAGATCGTTGCATTGGCCCGTGATTGCCCCGCGACAGAGATTCCAAGTGGGTCTCTCCATGTATTGTCCGCAGGAACGCCGGTGGTCATCACGCAAACTCTTGGAGGCAGCTACACCGTCACCACGGGCTACGGCAACCTCATGCGTATCGATGCCAAGGATGCGGATGCGCTGGGCTTCGCGGCGGCTCCGCAAGCGGAGTCTTCAAACGAGTTCAGCGAGCAGTCAGTGTGGAACCAGTTAAAGACGGTTTACGATCCGGAGATTCCCGTCAACATCGTCGATCTAGGACTCGTATATTCATGCCGGATCACAGGGACGGATGAAGAACATAGGATTGACATCACGATGTCCATGACTGCCCCCGGCTGCGGGA
>JBOGLY010000432.1:0-3303 GCA_050746425.1 Acidobacteriaceae bacterium | reverse complement strand
CTTCATGCGGACCAGAAAGTCCGCCCCGAAAAGGCCTTCGTCCAACAATCGGCGTTCGTATTCGCTGAAGTTGTCGTCGTGCCGGGATTTAAGTACGCGATAGCTTTCAAGGCACGACCACGCGACCAGCGGCACTTGCTGGGTATTGAAGTAGGAAGTGTCGTTGAGCTGCGAAAGATGAATGCCGTAATCGCCGGTCGCGTCGTACCAGCCGCCTCTCAGGTCGACAAATCCTCTGCCATCCGGCAAGCGAAGGTGCTCGTCGGCGCGGTCCAGATCGCCACTGGCGCGTTGGCCCTTAAAGTAAAAGATGATGTTTGATAGTGTATTTCGCTCCAGTACATCATGGTTAATCGAGAACGCGCAGGAAGAGATGTCGCCGTTCTTCGACTTGACCGAGATTTTATAGTGGCCGGGTTTCCGCCAGGAGGAAAAATCTGCCAGCCAGAAGGCGCGTCCCCACTGGTCCACCTGTCCTGCGGGCTTGATTGGGCCAATCAATACCGCTTTGCCGGTGTCGGAGTCGGTCAGGGTGAAGGTCAGCGGCTGGGGCAAACTCGCGCGACTATCGTCGGACACCACCAGCGCCTGCTTTGACGCTGTCGTTTCATAGCCTACCTGGTCCACAACGATGCGCATTTGCGCAGCGCAGGTTGAGGCGATCAGTGCACAGCAGCAACAGGCGACGAATCGCGAAAAATAAGATCTGATTTTGCCGTGGTCACGCAGCAGAATATCTCTCAACCAGAATCGTGGCACGCGATTTCACTCCCTGTTTTTACAACAATGGCTAGAATGCAGTAGGAGGGCCTATGAACGCAACTGCTGGAACGCAATCCCGCAAACGCCTCCTCGATTCTTCCCGCTGTGGATGCCGCGCACACAGGCATGCCATTCAACTCCTTTTGCTGCCGATTTTCATGCTCGGTCTATTATCCTCGCCCGCACAGGCCAAAGCGAAGAAATTTGTGATTGCAGCCTATGTTTTCCCTGGCAAGACGCTGCTTACGCCGCAGCAGGTTGCCGCGAAAAAACTGACGCGCATCAACTTCGCTTTCGCGAACATCGACCACGGCGTGATTGTAGAGGGAGAACCGACCGATGCGGCCAACCTGGCCACGCTGGTTGCGCTAAAAAAAGAAAATCCTGAATTGACGGTGCTGGTTTCGGTGGGAGGTTGGCTCTGGTCTGGACGCTTCTCCGATGTGGCGTTGACAGAAGCCAGTCGGAAGAAGTTCATTGACAGCGTCGCCGACTTCATCGATCGCTACAACCTGGACGGACTGGACATCGATTGGGAATTTCCAGCAATGGCGGGCGCGCCGGGGAACGTGTTCCGCCCCGAAGATAAACAGAACTATACCCTGCTGCTGAAGGAAACGCGCGCGCGCTTTAAGAAGATGCAGAGACGGCTGCATCGCCGACTCTATATCTCGGTTGCGGCCGGCGCGACGACGGATTTCCTGCAACACACGGAAATGTCGAAGGTGCAGAAGTATGTGGATACCGTGAACCTGATGTGCTACGACTATTACGAACCCGGTGACGAGAAGATCACAGGCAATCATGCGCCATTGTTTGTCGATCCGGCGGACCCGGCAGGGGTTTCCGCCGACCGATCGGTACAGGAATTTGAAGCCGCAGGCGTTCCCGCCGACAAGATCGTGCTGGGAGTTCCCTTTTACGGGCACGAGTGGGGCGGCGTATCGGCAACCGACAACGGACTTTTTCAGCCAGGGCATCGGGTGCACCATGCCTATTCAGGCTACGCAGCGATTGCCAGTACCATGCTGAACCAGGGATACATACGCTATTGGGACAGCTCGGCGTCTGTCCCCTACCTTTACAATCCGCAAGAAAAGATATTCATTTCATATGAGGACCCGGCATCGCTCGCGATTAAATGCAAGTACGTCATCGACCATCACCTTGCCGGCATGATGTTCTGGGATTACGGCAGCGACCCGTCCGGCGCGTTGCTCGACGCGATCGATCTGGGCTTAGGGAGTCATCCTCTCGCAGCAGCGTCTGGGGGACAATGAGCGCCTCGCCTACAATCGTCGCGGCTCCGGATTCAGTCGCCACGCGCCCGGCGCGCATCGCTTCCATCGATGTTTTTCGCGGCCTGACGATGGCGGTGATGGTCTTTGTCAACGAGCTTGCCGGAGTCCACGGACTTCCCTGGTGGACCTACCATGCACACCGGGAACAAAACGTGATGACCTATGTCGATATGGTCTTCCCGTTTTTCCTGTTCATCGTCGGCATGTCGATGCCGATTGCGGTCGCGAGCCGACTGAGGCGCAATCCTTCTCACGCTGCGCTTTGGCGGCACATCGTTTCGCGGTCCATAAGCCTGGTGGTCCTCGGCCTGATTCTGGCAAATGCCGACAAGGGCGATCCACTTCGCATGGGGATATCGACGGCTGCCTGGACAATCATCGGATTATTTGGAGCGGTCCTCTTCTGGATGGACCCGGGCCGGAATCCAGAGCATCCGCGCGTGTATCGTTGGCTGCGAGTGGTGGGCTTTCTGGCGATTGTCGCTGTCTTTGTAATCTTCCGGCGAACGACACACGGAACAGCGAAGTGGATCGATTTTTCCTATCCTGAGATTCTCGGCCTGATTGGTTTCGCATATTTCGCCGTTGCGATCCTGTACGTTCCGACGCGGCGATGGTTGTGGGCCCCGGTCGCGTGGTTCGTTGCGCTGACGACGTTGTGTGCGTTGAGTACCGCACATGTCATTCATTTGCCGCGGCACTACCTGCTCTATTACTGGCCATTTGGCGCCGGCGATTCAGCCTCCATCGTAATGGCGGGTGTTGTGACGTCGATTATTTTTCTCGGCAAGCATCGCTGGCAACGGCTTCGCCAGAAAATGTGGATGGCGCTTGGATTCGCTGCCGCTACTTTGATTGCCGCGTGGGCAATGGCTCCGCTGGGGATCTCAAAAATTCGCGCTACGCCGACGTGGTGCCTGGCATGCGTGGGCGCCAGCGTGCTTTGTTTTATGCTGCTTTACTGGGTCTGCGACGTGATGGGCAAAACGCGTTGGGCCTTTTTTGCGAAACCAGCGGGCGAGAATACTTTGCTGACTTATCTGCTGCCCGACATCTATGCATATCTCACGGCGTTGGTGGGATTCACCTATTTCGATAACCGCTTCCAGTCGGGCGCTTCGGGAGTTTTGAACGCGGTAGTTTTTACCTTCGTGATTCTTGCAGTTTCCGCCGTGCTGACTCGAATGCGCATACGCTTGCAGCTATAACGCGAAGTAAGAAGTTCAGCAGTTTGTCATCC
>JBOGLY010000431.1:0-3309 GCA_050746425.1 Acidobacteriaceae bacterium | reverse complement strand
GTCCCAGCCGGACAACTGAGCACCGTATCCGGATTCGTCCTCCGGCCCTGCGCGACGTTCGTAGACGAAGCCGCCTGCGCGCTGAGAGGAGTCGTGAAAACAAAGCAACAACCGGCGCAGCCGGCAAGTAGCGCAATCGCCAGCCGCTGCGTCAAAAACTGTCGACAAGTTTGCAGTTTATGCATAGACATCTCTCTCCAGCGATCTAATGCTTGAACCGTTGCCTCACTTTTTCCGCTTCGGCGCCCCGCAGCCAGGCCCAGGCGTTGCCCTCTGAATTGCGAAACTCCGGCAAGCTGTCCGGGGGCATGGTTGGAGTCGATAAATGCTGCTTCGTTGTCCGGTACGCTTGTTTCACATCTTCTGGAAGCGTCGCGAGTTGCTCCTCAATGCTTCTCTGGATCGTGGCAACAATTTCCGGATGCTTCGCCGCGCAATCGTAGCTCTCCTTGGGATCGTCCGCAAGATTGTACAGCTCCGGATTCCTCAGCAGATAATTGATACGTCCTTCGCTCGGAGCGGGCATGAACATTGGCGTATTTGCGCGCGCAATGTGCAGCTTCCATTGCTTCCATCGCGCGCATTGGATGTTCCAGCCTTCGAAGCTCAGCAGCGCACTTCGCTCGACGGCCTGCTCGCGGCAAGTCAGAAGACTCCAGATGTCTCGTCCATCGAGCGGATACTTCGGTAGCTCGGCACCGCACAGACTCGCGACAGTAGGAAAAATGTCCATGTGAGACGACAGCGCATTCGTGACGCGATTGCGCGGCAACTTGCCCGGCATACTGGCAATCATTGGAATTCTCAGGCCGCCTTCGTAAACGCCGCCCTTTCGCCCGCGTAGATTGCCGGTGCTTCCCTGGAACCAGGGGCCATGGTCGCTGGTAAAAATCATCAGCGTATTTTCTCTATGGCCATTTTGCTTCAGCGTCTCTACGATCTCACCAACACTCCAATCGATCTCCGCTACGACATCTCCATACAACCCCAGATCCGATCTGCCACGAAATTTTGTCGATGCATGTAATGGAATGTGCGGATAGGAATGCGCCATGTACAGAAAGAATGGCTTGTCTTTCGGCGCGCGTAAAAATTTCACTGCCTTCTCTGTGTACTGCCGTGTCAGGGTATCGCGGTCCGCTTCCGGCTCAATCATCGTATCGTTATGCAGCAACGGCAGCGGATCCATGTCCACGCTATAGGGAACGCCGAAATATTCATCGAATCCTCGCTCGGTCGGCGCGTACTGCGGCAGGTCGCCCAGGTGCCATTTGCCGACCGCGAGGCTGGCATAGCCAGCCTTCCGCGTCAAATTCGCAATGGTATTTGCATTCAGAGACATTCCTGTATCGCTCAGCGGTCCGAACGCGCCTGTTGCGCCAACCCGTGTCGGGTATAGCCCTGTCATCAAAGCGGCGCGAGAGGCGGAGCACAACGAAATTGGGGTGCAATGGTTGGTGAATCGCACTCCTTCAGATGCCAGTCGATCGATGTTCGGAGTCGCCAGCTTCGAACCATAACAACCTGGATCGCCATATCCAAGATCATCGCAAATCACGATGACTATATTGGGCCGAAATGGCTTTTCAGCTTGTATCGCCGTATCCGAGCGCGCCTCGGCCGCGGCTTCTTCGTCGCCTGCCGCGCTCAGAGCAGTCGCCGCTAGAGAAGCTCCGCCACTCAATAGAAATTTCCTTCGGTCCATTGGCCCCCTGAAGAAAAAGGAATCAGCGCTTGCCGCCGTCATCCGGTAGTGTAGCTCATGGTATTCCGCAATTCTCAGACAAGCGAAAGGCCGCGCTCCCTGGCAGGAATGCGGCCTGAATTCTTCTGGAATGAAACGGGATTTTACTTCGCGCGCACGGTATCGGCTTCGCGAAGACGCGCCGCCTTGCCACGCAATTCCCGCAGGTAGAACAGCTTGGAACGCCGCACGCGGGCCGAGCGGACCTTTTCCACCTTTTCCACTACTTTGCAGTGCAATGGGAAAATGCGCTCCACGCCCTGGCCAAAGCTCATTTTGCGAACGGTAAAGCTGCCTTCCGCGCCGTTTTTGCGCGCAATTACGATGCCTTCAAATGCCTGCACGCGCTCTTTGTCGCCTTCTTTAATCTTTACCTGCACGCGAACCGTGTCGCCCGGGCCAAAATCCGGCAGATCGGTGCGCTCAAGCTTGGCGGCAAGGCGCTGCATTACGGGGTGAATTGACATAAAATAATTCCCTGTTCTAGAAAGAAAGTAGAGGTCTGACGCAACACACCAGTTTACATGGTATCAGCGATTTCGTCTTGTTTTCACGCCCTCGTTCCCCTCAACCGGCGCAACATCAGCGTCTTCAACCCTCGGTCCGGAGCACGGAAGAATCACGGTGAATGTCGACCCGCTTTTTCCCGGCTGCGCGCTGCTGCGGACCTGAATGCTGCCTCGATTTTTGTCCACGATACCGGCGGACACCCACAGTCCCAGGCCGGTTCCGGTCTCTCCTTTCGTCGTGAAAAATGGCTCGTAGATGTGCCGTCGCACCTCATCGGACATGCCATGTCCATTGTCGGAAATCGTAATCCTCACGCCCGGCTCCTGGTTCCGCCAGTCGGTCACGGGGCGAACGCGCAGCCGCAGCGTTCCTCCATTCGGCATCGCCTCAGTCGCGTTGCCGATCAAATTTGCAAGTAGCTGGCGAATCTCCCCGGAAAAACAGATCGAATCCGGGCAATCCTCCGCTTCCACCCTCAACTCAATCTTGTTTCTCGCAATTTTCCCGCGATAAAGCGTCAAGACTGAATCCAGCAGTTCCACTAAATCGGTAGTCACCGCGGAAGACTGTTGCCTGTAGAAGCGCAATGCCTGACTCGCGATTTGCGAAACGCGCGAAAGCTCTTCCTCCGCGGAAGCCAGATATCGAGACGTTTCCTCATTATCCGCCGTCAGCCGCGCCAGGAAAATCAGATTCATCACCGCTTCCAGCGGGTTATTGATCTCATGCGCGATCGAAGCGGCAAGCCGCCCGACAACGGCCAGCTTTTCTGCCTGCCGCAACCCGGCCTCAGCCTGCAGTTGGGCTTCGACATCGGTATTCGTGCCAAACCAGCGGACAATTTTCCCGGCTGAATCGCGCACCGGCAGCGCCAACGTCAAAAATTGGCGAAACTCGCCGTCTGCTCTGCGCAGCGGAAAAGTCATTTCGAACGGCCTGCCGGACTCAATCGAGCCCTTATATCGGGCCAGCACTGCCGGCAGCGCGTCCGGATCGATAACAGATTGCCAGCCCCAGCCCTCGATCTGAGCGAGCGTCGTGCCGGTGTACTCATA
>JBOGLY010000430.1:0-3341 GCA_050746425.1 Acidobacteriaceae bacterium | reverse complement strand
GATGCACATGTATCGGTCACCGCTTGATAGAGAGATTGCGATGAGCAGGCGCAAGGGGGCTGTTTCTTCCGCGCTTCGCTTTGCCCGGTACAATAGAGCAGAATGCAGCCCGTCATCGTTGCCGAGAACCTTGGAAAAATTTATCGCACCGGAAAAGTGGATGTACACGCACTGCGATCGGTTTCATTTTCTGTTTCCGCAGGAGAGTTTGTCAGTATCGTCGGTCCTTCCGGAAGCGGAAAATCGACGTTGTTTTACTCGCTCGGCGGCCTTACCCGGCCATCATCCGGTCGTTTGTCGATCGACGGTGTCGACTTTGCTTCCTTGAACGACGCGCAACGAACTCGCCTGCGCAAACAGAAAATTGGCTTCGTCTTCCAAAAATTCAACCTGCTGCCCACCCTCAGCGCGATGGACAATATCCTGCTGGCGCACGAAATTGCCTCGGGCACAAAGAAGCTTGACAAAACCTATTTCGACCACCTGACGGAGTTGCTTGGAATTGGCGGCCGCTTGCAGCATAGGCCATCGGAGTTGTCTGGCGGCGAGCAGCAACGGGTGGCGATTGCGCGCGCATTGATCGCGCGTCCTGCGATTGTTCTGGCGGATGAACCCACTGGCAATCTCGATTCCAAGAATTCCGACGCTGTGCTGGCCGTGCTGCGCCGTTCCAATCGGGAACTGAAGCAGACCGTGATGATGATTACCCACAATCCGGAAGCGGCCGCGGTTGGCGATCGGGTCCTGCACATGCGAGATGGCGAACTGCTGGACGCGGATGCGATTGGAATGCACGAGTCCAAGGCTGCCGGCCGCGTGTAGGCGATTCCAGAGGCAGATTGCAGCGTTTGGTCGAAAATCATCGCAATTATGGCGGAACAGGAAACGCGCGGGAGTTCTCTGAAGCGTTTACTTGCTCAACATGACCGACTCGATCTGGCCATCCACAGATTTGTCGGAGACTTCGCCGTACCGAACGCGCGCCTTTCTGCCTTCCAGTTGCGTGCATGGGTGGAGCTTGCCCTGAGGGGTGTAATTTGCCGCCTTGAAGTCGATTTTGGCAAAGTCGTTGCTGTACAGGAACACCTTCTCGCCAGGAGCTTCAACATTGAGTGTGATGACGGACGGATAGGCGCATTGCACATTTTGGAGGGTCCCTTGAACAGTGTGGCTAGGTCCAGTGGGTGCCCCTGTCGGATATTTAAATTTGACGATCAACACGGGATGGATAGTTGTATTCGAGGCAAGGTCCTTCGGAGCCACGGGCGATGAACCCGTGACCGTGCCGGCTGGCGGAGCGGACTTCATTTGGGCGGACTGCTTTTCTGCCTCTGCCATTTCCGCCTGATATTTCTCGATCTGGTCGATGCGAACTCCGATCGATTCTCTTTCCGCCTCAGTTTTCGCTAGCTTCTCCGCCAATTGCAGTACGTCAAGCGCGCTGGCGAATTGTCGGTTTTCCATCAGCACCGCGGCTGTATCCATCCGATAATTTACATTGTCGGGATCGAGCATGATTGCCTTCAGATTCAATCGATGGGCCTCGTCGAAATTCTCGTGCCTTGATCCGTAGAAACTTGCCAATGCATCGTACGACGGGGCAAAGTCGGGATTGAGCTTGATGGCGGCGCGCAGGCCAGATTCGATCGCCGAATCCTGCCCGCTTGCGCCGGAACGCATCAGCAGCGCCGCATAGTAGTAGTGGGCCAGATAGCTGTCGGAGTTCAATGCGACCGCCTGTCCGAACCATTGGATCGCGCCGGCAAGGTCGCCCTGGCGAAACTTCATCATGCCCATGGTTTCGTGGGCCATGGCGCTGTTTGGATTCGCCTGCAACACAGAATGCAGCAGCGCCTCGGCGTCGCTCGTCCGACCGACGCAGAAGAGCACGTCAGCTCGCACGGCGTCCACGTCCGACGTTGCGATCGGAACAACCTGGAACGACGCGGGATCGATTCCTGCGGGGGTCTTCATCTTGTAAAGCTGAAACGTGCTCTGCTGCACGTAGGCGTTGAGAGACTTTTGAAGCGCTTTCAAATCGCCGAATGCCTGCTGCGCGGCTGCGATGGGGTCCTCGTGCTGTGTGAGCAATTCGGAATATTCCCGGATGCGATGGGTGTTGTTTTTTCCATCGCTCAGCATCAAATAATGCGTCAGCGCCCACGATTCCGCATAGAAAATGGACCATTTGTCCTGCTCATGGTAGTACGGCGAAGAGTGGTCGACTTGAAAGAGAGTCGTGAGCGGCATCAAACTGCGCTGGCGAAGCAGAACAATGTCCTCCTCGCTCGGTTCGCCGAGTCGCACGGTCTTTTCGTCGATCTCCGTGTTTTCATAAAACTCCGCCAGGCCCTCGTTCAACCACACCGGCAGCCAATCCGCATCGTGGCGCAGCAGGTAATGGGTGTACTCGTGGTAGACAATCGAATACGGATGATCGCCCTCTGTATCCAGCCGCAGCAGAATGTAGTTTCGGTCCGGCGACCGCAGAAATACCCCAGATAAATCGAGCTTTCCCTTGCCAAGATAGTCCGCGGGCTCCACGGCCTGGAAGCTCTTCCTGTCCTTCAATGCCAGGACTGTGATCGGAGCGTCCGTGTCGCTGCTGGCCGTAGGGAAGAGCGCGTGGAACACTGAACGCATCCGCTCAAACTGGAGCGCGATTCTCCGGGCATTTTTTTCATTGGAATTGGTAAGCACCACGAAATGCTGGCTCCGCACCTCCACCCATCGATTCACGGAAGACGCGGAGGTCGTTCCGGCAATCGAGCACAGGAGCAGCAAAGCTGCCACGCGATGGCGCATACGTGCCCAAAGCGTACGCGAAGTATGCGATCCAGGGAAGAAAAAAATCAAGAAGGCCAACGCGCGATTGCGGGGGGCGCGGCCACTAGACCAGGTCTCCTGAAGGTGTATATCGGAGCCATCGATCTTTACGCAGCCTTTTCTTAAAGAAAGGCTGCACGCAACGGATTGTAGCAATCTAAAGCATCAGGAGAACTGGTCTAAGCGTTGACCATGCGCTCGGCATGTCGATATACTTCAATCCAGTAAGGGCGGGAGTAGCTCAGTGGTAGAGCGCGACCTTGCCAAGGTCGAAGTCGCGGGTTCGACCCCCGTCTCCCGCTCCAGCGGCGTGTCGCTGCCAACTCTCCCATGCCAGCAGCCACGGTTCAGGATTCATAATTGCTCATCAGGCGCGGTACCCAAGTGGTAAGGGAGAGGTCTGCAAAACCTTTATGCGTCGGTTCGATCCCGACCCGCGCCTCCAAACTTTTCAAATGTTTAAAGTGCACTCCATAACTTTCCACTCGGTGTCCTGAAAGGACACCGTCGAAGGC
>JBOGLY010000429.1:0-3344 GCA_050746425.1 Acidobacteriaceae bacterium | reverse complement strand
GTAGCGACCCCACTCGAAAAGCAGTTTTCCACGATTGCCGGCATCAGTTCGATGACCTCCACGAGCTATACCGGAAGCACGGGCATTACGCTGCAGTTTGACCTGAGCCGCAATATTGACGCTGCCGCACAGGACGTACAAGCCGCCATCTCCCGCGTGGAGGGGCAGCTACCGCCCAACATGCCTAGCCCTCCTAGTTTCCAAAAAAACAATCCGGCAGATCAGGCGATCCTCTATCTCGCCTTGAGCTCGGCGACAGTCTCGCCGCAGGTCGTCGATGAATACGCGGAGACGATGTTGGGCGAGCGCATCTCGATGGTTTCCGGAGTGTCACAGGTCAACGTATTTGGCTCGCAGAAATACGCCGTGCGCATCCAGCTCGATCCGCGCGCGATGGCCGCGTGGCAGATCGGGATCAACGACGTAGCCACGGCCGTGCAGAACCAGAACGTCAATCTTCCCACCGGCACTCTCTACGGGGCGCACAAGGCGTACACCGTGCAGGCGTCCGGGCAATTGATGCGCGCGTCCCTCTATCGACCGCTGATCGTCGCCTATCGCAACGGTGCGCCGATCCGCCTGGATGAGATAGGCAACGTCGTCGATAGCGTGCAGAACGACAAAGTGGTTGGCTGGTACAACACCGAGCACGCTGTGATTCTCGCGGTGCAGCGGCAGCCCGGGACGAATACCGTCGACGTGGTCGATGGCGTGATGAAGATCCTGCCGCAATTCCGCGCCATTCTGCCTCCTTCCATTCACCTGGTCACGGTGTTCGACCGGTCGGAGGGCATCCGCGCGTCGGTGAACGACGTGAAATTCACGCTGTTCGTGGCCATTTGCATGGTCGTGATGGTGATTTTTCTCTTCCTCCGAAACCTCTCGGCAACGGTGATTCCCAGCATCGCCCTACCGGTGTCGCTAATCGGTACGTTCGCCGTGATGTACCTTCTCAACTACACCATCGACAATTTATCGATGATGGCCATGACGTTATCGGTCGGCTTCGTGGTGGACGATGCGATCGTGATGCTTGAAAACATTGTGCGCCACATGGAAATGGGCGAGTCGCCGATGAACGCGGCGTTGAAAGGCTCGCGCGAAATCGGCTTCACCATCGTCTCGATGACCCTTGCGTTGACCGCCGTCTTCATCCCGGTATTGTTCATGAGCGGCATCATCGGTCGCCTACTGCACGAGTTCGCCGTGGTGATCATGGTTGCGGTGCTGGTTTCGGGCCTCGTCTCGCTCACGCTCACCCCCATGCTTTGCAGCCGTTTCCTTCGCTCGCAACATGAACTGAAACACGGCCGCGTGTACATGAAGCTCGAGGATTTTTTCCAGTGGTTGCTGCGCAAGTATGACGTGTCGCTGCAATGGGCCTTGCGCCATCGCGCGGCGGTCATGGTTTTCTCGGGCGTGATTCTTATGGTCACGATTTGGCAATTCATAGTGATCCCGAAGGGATTCTTGCCGGAGGTGGACTCTTCCACTTTGCAGGGCGCCACACTCGCAGCGCAGGGAATCTCGTTTGATTCCATGGTGGCCCATCAGAAGGCCGTCAACAAAATTGTGAACGCCGATCCGAACCGGAAGGGCTTCTTCTCGACCGTAGGTCTTACCGGAGGGGCCGGCAACTCCGGGTTCGTGTTCATTCATCTGAAATCGCCGGATGAACGCCCTGAAATTCCGAGTCAGGCGATGCTGGCGCTCGACAAGAAATATGGTGGGGTTCCGATGATCGGCGCCATATTGCGCGACGCCACGCCGCTATTCGCGCATCACCCTGGCATCGACGACGTGATTCAGGAGATGCGCGCGAAGCTTTCGGTCATACCCGGCATTCAGGTCTTTTTGCGCAATCCACCTCCTATCCAGATTGGAGGCAACGTCACCAACAGCCAATATCAGTTCGCACTGCAGAGCCCCGATACGCAGCAGCTCTACCAAGTAGCGACGCAGTTCGAGCAAAAGATGCAGACGTTGCCCGGGATTCAGGACGTCACCAGCGACTTGCAAATCTCTAATCCTCAAGTGAACGTCGACATAGACCGCGACAAGGCATCCGCACTCGGCGTCACGGCCGAGCAGGTGGAGGACGCACTGTTCACGGCCTACGGCCAGCGCCAAATTTCCACCATATACGCGCCCAACGATGAATACTGGGTGATCATGCAACTCGAGGATCAGTATCAAGAAGATCCTAACGCTCTGTCGATGCTGTACATCCATTCCAGCACCGGCGCGTTGGTGCCGCTCAGCGCCGTGGCAAAGCTGACCACCAGCCTAGGCCCCCTCTCCGTCAACCACCTGGGCCAGCTTCCGGCGGTGACGATTTCCTTCAACCTGAAACCTGGAACTGCGATCGGAGATGCCGTCAACAGCATCGATAATCTGGCGCGCACGTTGCCGGACTCGGTCTCCTACCAGTTCGAAGGAACCGCGCAAGCTTTTCAATCTTCGCTGACAGGACTCGGCATTTTGTTGCTGGTGGCCATTCTGGTGATCTACATCGTGCTGGGAATCTTGTATGAAAGTTTCATTCATCCCATCACAATCCTTTCCGGATTGCCTTCGGCGGCATTCGGAGCTTTGCTCACGCTTCAGATTTTTGGTTTGAGCCTCGATCTTTACGGATTCGTCGGCGTCATCATGCTGATTGGAATCGTCAAGAAGAACGCGATTATGATGGTGGACTTCGCGATCGCACGCGAGCGCGAGGAGCACAAGCCCGCTGCCGAAGCGGCCTACGAAGGCAGCCTAGTTCGCTTTCGCCCGATCATGATGACCACGATGGCGGCGTTCTTTGGAACTCTGCCGATCGCGATCGGATCGGGCACCGGCGCCGATTCGCGCAGGCCGCTCGGCCTCGCTGTTTGCGGCGGACTGATCTTCTCGCAACTGGTCACTTTGTATCTGACGCCCGTGTTTTACACTTACATGGATACGTTCCAGAGTTGGCTGGGGCGCCGCTTCGGAAGAATCGTGGGATTCTCGAAGCCGCGTTTTGTGGACGAGTCCGTCTCCGCGGACTGAAGCTCTCTCGTATCCAGGCATTAACATCGCAATTACTGTCCTTGCGTCACCTTCAAGTTAAAAGGTACAGCTGTCTTTTCGTACCATTGATGGCCAGCTGGTCGCCCGCATAAGATCGCTCGGCAGTTAGACGAAAGTGGTACTTCGGAATTCGAAGCGTCGCTTTTAGGGCTGTTCCGCGGGGACTCAACCGGTATGCCATTTGGGGAAGACCTTCCAAGAGATATACGAAACAGACACAAGCGCCGCGGATTAAGGGTCAACTCCCGCGTCCCAGTGACGATTCAATGGAATGGGAATGCTGGCCC
>JBOGLY010000428.1:0-3362 GCA_050746425.1 Acidobacteriaceae bacterium | reverse complement strand
GGGTGGAGATGACGCGATGCGCCCCCTTCGGCAGCGGATCGGCGATTTCGTGCTCGGGATGGAAAGCGGCGGGAAGCAGTTTGCCGCCTTTCGACTCGCCTGAGTCTGTCAGAAGAATGTGAGGCGGAAGGTACACGCCTCCATTGGCGATGGTCGAGACCATACTGACGATCTGCACCGGCGTGACGCCAATCTCCTGGCCCATGGGGATGGAGCCAATGGTGGTTGGCTGCCACCGCTGCGGCGGTTTCAGCAAGCCGCGCGTCTCGGCCGGCAGCTTGATGCCGGTGCGCTGGCCGAAGCCGAAGGAATGGATATATCCATAGAAGCGGTCCTTGCCCATCCGTTCTGCCAGCTCAATGGCAGCCACATCGCTTGACTGCTCAAGCGCCTCTGTTGCGGAGATCACATTGCCGCGCTGGGCCTCGTAGCGGATCGCATCGCGGTCATCGTGGACAATCCGTCCCGCCACATCGATCTGTCCACCAAGGGTGTGGAGCATCGAGTCCGGCGTGACAACATGGCTGTCCAGGGCAGCGGAATATGTGGCCAGCTTGAATACCGATCCAGGTTCATACACATCGCTCAGTGCCGGATCGCGCAGCATGGACGATTTAATGTTATGTACGTCATTGGGGTTGAACGTGGGGCGGACGGCCAGGGCAAGAATCTGCCCGGTGTTCGGGTCCTGAACAACGATCATGCCCCTCTGCGCTTTCGTCCGGATCATGTTGCGATCGAGCGCCTGCTCCGCCATAAGCTGAATGTTCGAATCCAGCGTCAGCATCAGATTTTCGCCAGCGGTTGGATCGCGCTCGATGCTGCTGTACCCCTGCCGACGAGCATCGACGGTCGTGTACATGCGGCCTGGTGTGCCATGCAAAGTAGAGTCGAACTCGTGCTCGACCCCGCCCAGTCCATTGTCGTCAAGGCTGACGTAACCCAATACCTGCGCCGCCACCTGGTTGTCCGGATAGAAGCGCTTGAACTCCTTCTGGAAATAAACGCCCTTCAGCCCCAATGCGCGCACCCGAGCCGCAACATCGGCATCCACTTTCCGCGCCACCCACGCAAAATCGCGGGAGCGATGAAGGCGTGCGTCGATGCCCTTGGCGGATGTGAAGCGATCAGATGCATCCTGGTGAACGATCGCCGCCAACTCTTTTGCGGTCGAATCCTTGTCCACAATTTCACTGGGAACTGCAAAAATAGAATCGACCAGAACCGTCATTGCCAACGGCTGTAAATCGCGGTCGTAGATAACGCCGCGGCGCGGCGCGATCTGAAACGTGCGCTCCTGCTGGCGAAATTCGCGCTCGGCATATTCAGAATGATGGAAGACCTGCAGCCATACCAGGCGCACTGCAATGATCGCCACCCAGACAAGCAGGATGGCAATCAAGAAGACGAATCGCAGCCGTGGGATGGGAGCGGAGAGCGCTTGTTTTGGTTTTCGGCTCATGCGGGGATGCGTACAGTTTAGAGCGGATTTAGCCTGGTTGATACTGTAAACGCAACAATCCCTTGCGGATCAATTCAAATCCACAAAGCTGGCTTTTCTTGCCGTCATTCCCCTAGGGAATCCGCTTCCAAACTTCACAACCGCGCTACCGGCTTGCCCCCACTGTGGGAATAGTCACCGACGCCAAAGCCGTGGAGCTCGGGCTTGAATCCATCGCGGCCGGCGAAACAATTTGTCCCGGCTGTGGCGACTGCATCCCAATCTGGCGCGCCAGATGGTCGATGCGTTCCGAGCCGCTCAACTGCGCCTCGGTCAGCCCCAGTTGCCGGTTTTCTTCTTGCAAGTGCAGCAACTGCGCCTTCTCCGTTTCAATGTGGTAACCGTATTCAATGGAGCTGAAGTGCTGCCAACTGTACATCATCAGCAAAGCAAAAAAGAAAACCGCGGCTACCGTGAAACTGCGCATCTCGCGCTTGCGCACTGGATCTTCCGCCTTCACCAGGCGCGAATTGTCCAGGCGCTTCTCAAAAAATACCTCGGGTGTGGGTCCGCGACGGGCACGTTGTTGTGCCGCGAACAGCCAGCGATTGTGTTCCATCACCGCGTCGGCGTTCCACTGGCCCTTTTCCCGAAGTCTATCGATTACTACGCCTGCCGCCGCCATAATATTTCCTTTACTGAATCTTGCCCATTGGATTTAACCAGTCGATGTATTCCCGCTTCTAAAGGCGGACTCGTTTACATCGCTCCATTAAGCGCGGCGGCCAGCGCGAAGCAAGCGCCAATGGTAAGCAGTCCGAAAAAGACCGCGCCCCACACTTCCATATGATTGTCAAAAAATTTATATATATGCGACATGGTGTTCCTCCTCGAACAACTGATTGATTTTTTAAACGCCGAGACTGCTGCGATGCGCCCTGCTTTCCGTCAACTGATCTCGTTCCCGTTGCACTGTTCTTGAATCTTGTTTGGTGCTTCTCTCGTCTCACTTCTCAGGCATCCCTCCATTTTTCAGGCCAGGCTCGTTGAGCTGGGAGGGATATTGGACGTTCACTGTATGCTGTTCTTTCGCCTGAAAGAAGGGTGGGACGAACCCGGCCCGAAACTTGTTTGGTATTCCTCCATCTGCTTGTAAAGCGTCATCCTGAACTTTGAACTTGCCCAGTACCTCCATCTTTTCGCCCCGTCGCCGCGGCGAGCGAAAAAGCGGGAGGCAATTCATCTCGCACCAAGGTAACCATGGAAACGCTCTAGCCGCTGCTCCAGCTGCGCCGCAAAAATCTCTTCTGCTCCTTTGGCGGCTTGCCGCTCTGTGCTGTCTTCTCCACCCGCTCCGCCGCCCTTAACTTGGCGCTTCGCGCACGCGGGTTGCTTCCGATCTCTTCTTCTGTCGCGGTCACCGGTTTCGGCGTCAACACCTTCCAGATGCCGCTTGCCTTTCCTTCTCGAAACGCATCTTTCACGATGCGATCTTCCAGCGAGTGGAAACTGATCGCCACCATTCTTCCTTCTGGGCGCAATAGCTGTGGCGCCTGTTGCAGCAAGGAAGCGATCTGTTCGAGTTCTCCATTCACATAAATTCGGAGGGCCTGAAACACCCGCGTCGCTGGATGAATCCGATCGCTTTTTATTGCCGGGGCGCTGCTTGTAACCACTCTGGTCAGTTGTGCCGTCGTGGTTACCGGCCGCGCCCTGACAATTGCTCTGGCGATTCTCCGCGACCTCCTCTCTTCTCCGAATTCGTAAATCAGATTTGCGAGGTCTTCTTCGCTCGCCTGATTTACCACTTGTTCGGCAGTCGCTCCGCTGCGCGGGTCCATCCGCATGTCGAGCGGTGCATCTGCCTGAAAACTGAATCCTCTCTGTGCCGTGTCCAGTTGCAGCGAGCTGACTCCGAAGT
>JBOGLY010000427.1:0-3369 GCA_050746425.1 Acidobacteriaceae bacterium | reverse complement strand
ACGCTAGGAGAGGTTAGATGCACCGCGTTGATTCGCGCCGGGAACCTGCCGCTGCTTTTGTTTCTGTCATTTCCGAAGGAAATCTGCTGCTGCCTTCTTTCTGTCGTCCTCTCAATCAGGGAAACGGAAGTTTGCTCAATGAAGGCTTTACTATGGATTGGGGGAGAGTTTTGCCGATGTTGCACCCGCACCGATTGTTTCCCGCCGATCCAACCACGCGCGCAATTGCCGGCCGGCTGTACGCGGAAGTAAAAGATCTGCCGCTCATTTGCCCGCACGGCCATACAGAGGCCAAATGGTTCGCCGAGAACGAGCCATTTCCAGATCCATCGACGCTACTGATACAGCCCGACCACTATATATTCCGAATGCTCTACAGCCAGGGTATTCCGCTGGAGCACCTCGGAATTGGCGAGCACCCGATCGCGAATCCGCGCGGAGTGTGGCATCTTTTTGCCAAACACTATTACCTGTTTCGCGGCACCCCCACCAGGCTTTGGCTGGATTATTGCTTTCGAGAACTATTCGGCCTGAAGGCTCCGCTGTCGGCAGAAACAGCGGACGAGTATTACGACACGATGCAGGACAAGTTGGCGCAGCCGGAATTTCGTCCGCGCGCACTCTTCGAGCGCTTTCATATCGAAGCGCTTTCCACCACCAATTCGCCGCTCGATCCGCTGATACATCACCTCGCTTTGCGCAAATCGGGCTGGCCCGGCAAGGTGGTTCCTACATTTCGCCCGGACTCTGTCGTCGATCCTGATTTTGACGCCTTCAGAGAGAATGTTCAGCACTTGCGAGAATCCACCGGAGAAGATACTTCCCAATGGGTCGGCTATCTTGCCGCATTGCGCGCCGCTCGCCAGCGCTTTCGCTCGCTCGGCTGCACCGCCACCGACCACGGCCATCCAACACCAGCCACCGCCGATTTGGATTCCGAGAGCGCGTCCAAGCTGTTCCAGCGCGTTCTTTCTGGCTCCTCGACCGACGCGGACCGAGAACTGTTTCGCGCGCAGATGTTGACCGAAATGGCGCTGATGAGCCTCGACGATGGCTTAGTCATGCAGATCCATCCCGGCAGCTTCCGCAATCACAATCGCACAATTTATAGCCGTTTCGGCCGCGACATGGGCGCGGACATTCCCACGCAGACCGATTACGTGCACAACTTGCATCCGTTGTTGCAGCGTGTGGGCAACGATACAAATCTGACAATTATTCTTTTCACGTTGGACGAATCCAGTTATGGCCGAGAGTTGGCGCCTCTTGCCGGTCATTACCCATGCCTCAAACTTGGCCCTCCGTGGTGGTTTTACGACAGCCCCGAAGGCATGCAGCGCTTTCGCGAGTACACCACTGAGACCGCAGGCTTTTACAACACGGTTGGATTCAACGATGACACCCGCGCCTTTCTCTCGATTCCGGCCCGCCATGATGTTGCCCGGCGAGTAGACTGCGCCTACCTTGCGACGCTGGTAGCCGACCACCGCCTGGACGAAGACGAAGCGCATGAAGTCGCGATCGATCTGGCCTATCGCCTCGCCAAAGCAGCCTACAAACTATAGAGAAGCTCCAATTGGGTCTGGATGGTATTAGGAAGCGGCTTCAGTCGTACCATAACCCCGCTGAAGATCTGCAAGGTTTTGGCCCCGTGAGTCCGTGATGACTTAATGTATACTTCGTTTGCCGATGAAACTAACCCTTTTGCTGGCCTCTGCGCTCGCGTTCGTTCCTTTTACCGCCTTTAGCCAAACCGCCTCGGCTCCCCATCCAGCGATAACCACGGTGAATCCGGACGACTCCATCACCTTCCGGCTCACCTATCCTGGCGCGAAGCACGTCATCGTCACGACCGACGCCTCGCTCCGACCCTTGACCATGACCAAGGATGCCAACGGGGTGTGGAGCGTGACCACGCCGCCGCTTGCTCCTGAGCATTACCAATACACGTTCGTGGTCGATGGCGTCTCTATGCTCGATCCGCTCAACCGCGATGTGCATCCGAACTTCGTCGGATTCTATAGCGACATCCTGGTTCCAGGCAATCCGCCGAAGCCCTGGGAACTGACGGATATTCCTCACGGCAACGTCACCCGCCATTTCTACACCACCCACATTGGCCTGCATTACCCCTACAACCAAACCGCGTATGTCGTCTATACGCCGCCTGGATATAATCCAAAGCTCAAGGGCGGATACCCTGTGCTCTACTTGCTGCACGGCTACTCCGATACCGAAGAAGGCTGGATCCGTTCCGGCAAGGCCAACCTGATGCTTGACACGCTGCTGGCCAATGACAAGATTGTTCCCATGGTTGTCGTCATGCCGCGCGGCTATGGTGACTTGGACGTGGTCGCTCCCGGCCAGCACAGTCAGGCAATGTTTGTCCAGAATGGCGAACTCTTCGGTCAGATGCTCCTCAAGGAGATTATCCCTGCCATCCAGCACACCTACAACGTGGCGAAGGGACGCCAGAACCGGGCCATCGCCGGCCTGTCCATGGGCGGCTCGCAGAGCCTGCTCATCGGCCTTTCTCACCCCGAGCTCTTCGCCTGGGTCGGCGGCTTAAGCGCCGGCCTGCCAACCACCGGCTTCGACAGAATGCTGCCGGCGATCGACGCCCATAAGGACAAGTTCCGTCTCGTCTGGATCGCCTGCGGCACCGACGATCCGCTCATCGCGTGGAACCGCGCCTTCGTCGCCTGGGCCAGGAAAAAGGGCTTGCCCGTCACAGCCGTCGAAAAACCCGGCGCGCATACCTGGATCGTGTGGCGACCCAGTCTGCTGGCGCTGGCGCCGCTGCTCTTCCGCAAATAGCGGTTCCGGCTACTGTGCGCTCAATACCTGCGCGATGCTGTTTCAACGAATTACAGTTGAGGGCCAGGCGGCAAATGACTCTTCCTGAAATGTGGCTTACGGCAGAAACCTGAATCGGCGCCAAATAAAAAAGGCCGCAAAATCATGGCCAACCTTCAGCGACCGGAAGCAAGCACTAGACGCCCGAAGCGTTCCGGGACGTGAAAGGTCTTGCTCATCGTAGGCTGCCATGTCAAAGATTTCTGCTCGCCCGGTGGTCCTTGCATCCGGAAGAGATTTGCCCGCAGTACCGTCCCGACATGCGGAGCTTGCGGATCGATCGAGCGAAAAGGGATGCGCATTGCTCCGTACCAAATCTTGTGCACGCGGTCGATCCGTGCCTTCACTTGAATTCCGGAATTCCACTTCCACCCATCTTCATGATGTGGATTGTCAAGATTAATATCGAGATCTACCCACTCTCCTTGTGGCGAAACCTCGAATTCCTTATAGCGGCGAATATTTTGAAAATTCCAACCTATGAATATCTCGGCAACGTCCCAGTTCCAAAGC
>JBOGLY010000426.1:0-3376 GCA_050746425.1 Acidobacteriaceae bacterium | reverse complement strand
GTCTTCTGCAGCCATAATGGCTGCAAGTTGGTCGCGACAATCCGGTTAGGTGGGGGAGGGAGTAAGTTCGTCAGCGAATTGCGAACAGAAACCTAAGCCGTGCGACGACCGCCGTTTGACATCTCTCGAACATGCCCCAACACCATGGCACGGTGCAGGTTGTCGAGACCGGAGGCCCATTGTGCGATTTCCGACAAGAAAGGGTCCTGCATCATGGCCGCAATTTCGCGCTCCCGCTCATACCGCGCGTCGTGCACCATTTCAGACATAGGGACCGCCAAGGCAGTGGCAAGCCGCTGCAGCGACGACAAGGTTGGCATCGCACGACCGTTCTCGATTTTCGAGATGTAGGTGCGCGGTACTTCCAGGCGGGCTGCAAGCTGCCGTTGACTCAAGTGCCGGGCGCTCCGAATTTCTCGCAAACGCACTGCTACTCGAGATTGCCGGTTTCCCGGCGCGCGTGTCCCCATTACCTCAACAGGCGAGGACACAGTAGGTTCAGGTTCTGCTACTTCCAGGGGTTTGCGGCAGCGTCTACACAACATGTTTCTGGTGCTGAATTGCACCAGGCTGCAGCCATTGCAACGTAGAACCTCCCTTGAAGCTACGGGAGCCATCACAGTTGCCATAGTTGTAATTTACGGAGGCCAGAGCTGACATCCGTCGCATGCATGCTGCATGCGTCTTTTGATAAGTTGCTGGGAAATCAGCGACTTGTCAAGATAAAAATGATGAAAAACGTCAAATTCGCCAAAAAATCGCCAAAATAGCTAAATTTTGACGGATCATACACTTCGGAGGGTTGGTTCATGCCCATTACAGATCGCGCCGCCGCCCGGCGCCTGCTCACCGAGTACACGCAATCCGCCAGCCTGTTGAAGCACGCTCTCAGCGTTGAAATCTGCGTCCGCGCCTATGGCGAACAGCGTGCCGCCGAGCTTGGACTTCCACCCGACGAAACCTTCGCACTGGTTGAAACTTATGCGGCAACCGGTCTTCTGCATGATTTCGACTATGAAAAGTACCCCACCCCCGAAGAACATCCCTGGGTTGGCAACCGCATCCTGGTCGAACAAGGCTGGCCGGAGGAGATACGCCACGCAATCCTTGCGCACGCCCACTACACCAACACGCCCCGCATCTCGCATCTGGACAAGGTACTGTTCGCCTGTGACGAACTGGCCGGATTTTTGACCGCCAACGCCCTGGTCAAGCCAACCAAATCGATTCGCGATGTGAACGTCCCTTCCGTCCTGAAAAAGATGAAAGACAAGGCATTCGCCCGCGGCGTGAATCGCGACGACATTGTTCTCGGCGCGACGGAACTGGGCATCCCGCTCGAGCAGCACGTCGCATTTTGCCTCGCCTCCATGCAGCGCTACGCCGAAGAACTGGGGCTGGCGGGGACCACGGCGGAACCCCAATCCTTCTAGCCAATTTCCGGCAAGTGCCGAGAGACCATCCTTCGCCGCCCCAGGCGATGGGAAGGTTTGTGCCGATTCCCAGCGCTTTTTCCTAGTTCAGTCTCGCATCCGGGTGTATATTCGGTTGATTTCAGTTTGGGAGGGAGCGCATGAAGAAATATTTCGCGGAATTGGTTGGAACGTACGTTTTGGTTTTCAGCGGCGTAGGCGCGGCTGTGCTGGCTGGCAAACACATTGGCAATGTCGGAGTAGCCTTTGCGTTCGGCCTTTCGCTGTTGGTCATGGTCTACGCTATTGGACCAATCTCCGGCTGTCACATCAATCCAGCCGTCACATTCGGTATGTGGCTGTCCAGAAAAATCAACGGCAAAGACTCCATCATGTATGTGATTGCGCAGGTCATCGGCGCAGTCCTTGCCGCCGGTTGTGTTCTGTTCATCGCGCGCGGAATGCCGGGCGGCTATGTTGCGCACATCAGCGGCCTGGCCTCCAACGGTTATGCACTGCATTCTCCCGATCTCTACTCCATGTCCGCCGGATTTGTGGCGGAGATCATACTGACAGCGTTCCTTGTATTTACTGTGATCGGTGCGACGGACATCAAAGCCCCCGTAGGCTTCGCTGGCCTTGCCATTGGCCTGGTACTCACCGTCGACCACCTTGTCGGCATTCCAATCACCAATACTTCGGTCAATCCCGCTCGCAGCATCGGTCCGGCGGTATTTGCCCGCGGATGGGCGCTGCATCAATTGTGGCTGTTCATTGTCGCCCCGCTGATTGGTGGCGCGATTGCCGCTGGTGTCTTTGCGCTGGTCCGCAGCCGCCCTGAACCGACCATTTCTACTCGCGAGGCCGAGCGTGCCCTCCTCAGCCAGCAGAGTGAGCGCAATCTGGCGAAGGAGAATCTCGCGTCGTAACCGATAACGAAGAATTGAGAGAATTTCCTGAGGGCAGAGGTTCTGCCTCTGCTCTCCGACATTAGAATGAGATTGCGTCAGTCGGCTGACCGTAGCGCGGTTCTCCTGTAGGTGTAGATCGGAGCGATGCTCTCAACGCCGCTGTTTCCTTACGAAACAGTGGCAATTGGGACACGCGGAAAAGATACAGTAACAGGAGAACCGCTATAGCGCCTCCTTGGCCAGCTCCAGCCGTTGATTTTTTATTTCATTGGTACTGGTTCTCTGCGCTTTTTGTGGGCCGTTGAAAATTATGTCCGCTCATTTCTGATCGCGTTGGCCACCGCCGCTTTCTGAAACCAAATGTCATCCCGAGCGAAGTCTTTGCGAAGCAGCGACGCCGTCGAGGACCTGCGTTTCTGCCTGCATTACAGTACATCCAAACTGCTCGAAGGCGTCTCGCGATTGGCATGTTCGCGGTGCACTACCGAACATCGACATTTGCTCCTTCGCCGCCAGTGTTCTATGCTGGGCAGGCTTCAGCTTCTTGACCACTCCTATGACCGCGAACAACACTCACCCGCCCGGCGATCCGGTTCCCAATGTTCTTGCCTCCTCCATGGACACGGCGAGCGAGCGTTTCCGCGCCAACGCAGCCGCAATGCGCGCGCTGCTTTCAGAATTTGAATCCGAGCAGGCAATCATCCGGCAAGGCGGCGGACCGAAGGCGATCGACGCGCAACATAAGAAAGACCGCCTCACGGTACGGGAGCGCCTCGATTTGTTGTTCGACCCCGGCACGGAATTTCACGAGCTCGGTATCTACGCCGCGCATGGCATGTATGTCGACTATGGCGGCGCGCCCGCGGCGGGCTCGGTGACCGGCATTGGCCGCGTCGAGGGCCGGCTGGTCATGGTCATCGCAAACGATGCCACCGTGAAGGCTGGCGCATTTTTTCCCATGACCGCCAAAAAGGTCCTGCGCGCCCAGCACATCGCGATGGAAAACCGCATCCCGACGCTGTATCTGGTCGACTCCGCAGGCGTCTTTCTGCC
>JBOGLY010000425.1:0-3379 GCA_050746425.1 Acidobacteriaceae bacterium | reverse complement strand
TGTTGAGGCTATTCGTCAGATCGGCTCCTGGCGTGCGTGCGATCTCGCGACGGCTGATCAGCGTGGTCGGGGTGACGGAGTTTCCATTCACGACCTCCGACTGCGAAGTTACCCGCACCGATTGCTGAATGCTGCCAACCTGCAATTGAAAGTGCAGAATTGGCGAGTTGCTGGCGAACACCGTGATGCTCTGCCGAAGGACATCGAAGCCGGGACTCGCGATCGCGATTGTGTAGTTGCCCAAGGGGAGAGCGGGGAATGAGAAATAGCCGTTGCCATCAGAGTGGATGGTTTTGGAAAGCTGAGAATCGGCGGCGTGGATGGTGACCTTTGCGTTCGCAATGGGACGATGGTCAGGGTCATGCACGATCCCTTGCAGTTCGCCAAATACAGTGGCATGGGAGGGGCTGGCGCAAACCAATATGGAACTCGCCAGTAGCATGGCCGTTACAAATTTCCTCTGCATGCATCCCTTTCGGTAGCCTTCCGACGCACTAGGATGGGTCATTGGGTGAAATTCGCCGCATTGCGCTGACACCGTCAGAGGGATGCTACGAGAACGTGAAGCCCCACGCGAGGCACACACCCAGGTTATGTTCGGGCCGATCGTGGCGTTGTATATGCCTTAGCGTTGAGAGACAGGACTGGAGAGAAGTGCGGATGGAGGGGCGCGCGCCGGCTGTGACCGCGCCAGACGGACGAAGAGAAATGGTTGGGCGAGGATGACGACATCTTCCGCAGCCGCGGATCGAGAAGGCAGCGTGGGAGCTGCGCCGGCAGCGGCCACCACCGCCGGGATCACGGAGAGCTTCCAGAACGGGCATGGAGACGGGTGGACAATGGCCTGCGTGCCGGCATCGCCCGCCACCATCGCCAGCAACATGCAATGATGGGGACCGTCACGGCGGCAGCAGGCGGGCAGACCTGCGTCTGCTTGCGCGCTGGCAAGCAAAGGCTGCAGCGGCAACAACGTCGTCAACAGCAGCATTGCCCACGCGAACCAGCGCCTCATTGCCACGTCATTGTCATCCTATCGTCAAGAATAGCATCGGAAGAATTGGGCACTGGTACCTGACTGTCCCGTCGTATAACGTGGAAATATCTTCTGTTGCACATGGCGACTACCCCGGAGAGAGATGCCAACGGAACAAGAATTGTTGCAGGTGTTGCAGCAGAATATTGACGGAACGGTTGTGCTTGCCAGCACCGCGCGGGCCGCCCGCTCGCTGCACCAGCGCTACATCCAACAACAACGGAGCATCGGAAACCGCGGTTGGAGGACGCCTCAGATTCTCGCTTGGGAGCCGTGGCTGAAAACGATGTGGGATGCCGCAATTCTGAGCGGGGTTGAGTTGCGCCTATTGCTGAACGCGACGCAGGAGACAGAGTTGTGGCGGCAAGTGTTGGCGCGGGATGAATCAGCCGCGCAAACAATGTCAATCGCCGGTTTGGCAGAACAGGCGCAACAAGCATCGGAGGCGGCGCATCGTTATCAGGTCGATCTTCACCATGTGAACAGCGACGGCAGCATCGACTCGCAGGCGTTTTCGCGCTGGGCGGCGGAGGTAGAAAAAATCTGTCGTCGGTCTTCACTCTTGCCAGCCTCGCAGGCGGAGACCGCGCTTGCGCGCGTGGTGCAGGCCGGAAAGCTGCGATTGCCGGAAACCATTTTTTTGGTTGGATTTGATCGCGTCACGCCATCGCAACATATTCTGGTCGAGGCAATTCGCGTCAGGGGTTGCGATGCGAGACTCGTCGAATTGGTGCCGGCTGGGAGTCAGCCGTCCTGCGAACCTGCAATCGTATATGCGCACACGCTGGATGAAGAAATCGATGCCGCGGCGCACTGGATACGCACCGAACTCTTCGAAAACCCGAATCAGAGAATCGGTGTGATTGTCTCGGCGCTCGGCGAGATTCGCGGCCACATTGACGCTGCCTTTCGACGGGTGCTCGCACCGTCTACTATGGACGTTCATGTCTCTCCTGGCAGGCTACCCTATGAATTTTCCTTGGGTACGCCAATGCATCGGGCGCAGGAAATCCGCACAGCGTTGGCGCTATTGGAATGGCCCCTGACGGCGCTGAAACCTGAAGAAGTTACATGGCTCATGGTTCACGGAACATTCAGTTCCGGATCTTCAGATGCTCGTGCGATGCTGGATAAACAATTCCGCAAGCGCGATTTTCGATTGGGCGGCCCAATTTCGTTCTCTGCTTTCCGGCAATGGCTGACGCACATCGGGGGCGAGCAAGATGGCCCGGCGCTGCGCCGAACTCTGGATCGTCTTGCCATAGCGGCGAAACGACTGGACCTCAGAAAGAATCGATCGTATTCCGAGTGGCGGGAAGCCATGGAAGAACTTCTGACCGAATGCGACTGGAATCTTCTGATGGCAACCGAAAGCGCGGAATATCAACTGCTGCGTCGATGGAACGTGGTCCTAAACGAGCTTGCTTCGCTCAGTGTTGTCGCAGGGGCAGTGCCGTATTCCGACGCGGTCGATCAGCTAAAAAATATCGCCGCGAACATGCTCTTCACCCTGGAATCGAGAGGCGCTCCCGTACAAATACTCGGCGCTTCCGAAGCGGCCGGGTTGACCTTCGATTCCCTGTGGTGGATGAACGCGCAAGCAAGTTGTTGGCCCTTGCGCGGTCACGCCCAGCCTTTTCTTCCGTGGCCAGCGCAGCGCGCTCTCCACATGCCATATGCCGACCCGGCAGAAGATGCCGCGTTTTCCCTTCGCGTGACCCGCAGAATTCTCTCTTCCGCGAACCGCGTTATTGTGAGCTTTGCCTTGCAAGAGATCGACGCGACAACAGGGAGCGCTCATATTCCCAGCCCGGAGATCGCATTATCGCCTGTGGTCCGCAAAGTTTTGCCCGATGCTCCCATGCTCGCCATCGGGACTTTTCTCCCCGATCAATTCCGCCAGCCGTCGAAACTCGTATCTCCGACGGATGCTTCAGTGCTGGAAACTGTGGATGAGGAGACCGCAGTTCCGTTTCAGGGAAGCCAGGTTCGCAGCGGCGTCACTTTTTTAAAGCAGCAGGCTGCTTGCCCATTTCGCGCGTTCGCCGAGGTGCGACTCGCCTCTGAACCGCTCGAAGAGATGGAGAACGGGATCTCCGCTGCCGCTCAGGGAACCATTCTGCACCTGGTGCTACAAACCTTCTGGAATGAAATGCAGTCGCGGAAGAAATTGCTGGAATGTTCCGAGGAGCAGAACCGCCTAATTCTGCGCGGACATATTCAGAGCGCGTTGCGTCGCTTCTTCGAGCATGCGGACGAGCCCTGGCAAAAAGCGCTGCTACAGATTGAGGCAGACCGCGTCGAAGCCCGGCTGCTGGAGTGGCTGGAAGTTGAAAAGCAGCGGTA
>JBOGLY010000424.1:0-3388 GCA_050746425.1 Acidobacteriaceae bacterium | reverse complement strand
GAAGAGCACTTCGGCCATCGTGTGGATGGAATTCTTGGATTTCCATTTCTGCAGCACTTCGTAGTCGTGCTCGACTTCAACAAGCAAACACTGACTCTGCGGCCCTCCAGGAGATATACCTATCGCGGTAGCGGTGATACCGTTTACCTTCTCAAAAAAGCGAAATCGGTGTCGATTCCGGTCACGTTGGGCGATTTTAGCCGCCACCAGCGCCTCGCCAGAGTGCAGATCGATACTGGAAGCGATGTGACGCTTCTTCTCTATCGGAGTTACGTGCATGGCGCTCACCTTGAGGGAGTTTTTTCCGCCAGTGCGGCGCGGCAGGCTTACGGACTGGGCGGCTATTTTTCCATGCAACTTGGGCTTCTTCACTCCCTGATGATGGGACGCACGCAGGCCAGCCATCTCGCGGTTTTTCAGTTGCAAAGCGGTCCCGGCCGCAACGCCGACGAAGACTGCGTCGGGGCGATCGGCACGTCGCTTCTCGACCAATTTCAGAAAATTGTCTTCGACGTGCCCGGCGATCGCGTCATCTTTGAATTGAAGCCGTCAATCCAGATGATGGCCACCGGATCCGAGTTCGCGTTTCCATAAACTCAAAGAAAAATCGAACGCCCCGCCCCACCTCCGTTTCGGAAGGCTGAATTGCATTCCCACTCGTCACTGGTCGTCCGGCGATTCTCCCTCCTCAACCAGGGCGGAGGCCAGTCCAAAGATGTGGAAGCTGACGGCGGCGCTTCCGGCAGGATGAAAAACAACCTGGAGCGGCTGGCGCTGCCATGTCGCGGGCGCGCAGGCAGGCGCGGGGTGGTCGTCCACCGTCCATTCCATGAGGGGCTTGGCAACCAGCGGTCGCCGCACGCCTAATTGCGAAACCACGGCGTAGAGGTGCTTCCCGGTCGCGTTCACTCCACAGTATGCCGCATAGTCGCGAAACCAGACCACCTCCGACACGGCGGGATCGAAGTCCGGCAAATGCAGGACGGAGATGTGCGCCGAGCCGCGGTCGACCAGCAGCCACGGCCCAAGCACCCAGATCCAATGAGAACCGGTTTCGTTGGGCAAGGAATCGTTCAGCTTAATTGCGCGGCGGGCGACAAACGTGCGGTCTGTAATTTCGTGAATCTCACCCGTGGTCCAGTCGCGCATTTGTCCATCGATGACCAGTGGCCGCACGCGCAGACTGGTGGATCCATTGGTTGCTGTTCCAGAGTTAGTCGAGGCCGGTGTATAGCGGACTTTACGCCATGCACCTAATGCGACAGAGTGGTTTTTCGCAGCCAGTGGAAGACAAAACAGCAGAATTGCGGCGCATACGCCGAGCGGCTTGGGGATGGCCATGCGGATGAGGGTAATTCGTGCAAGGGAAGTTGGACAAGTGAATTCATCGTTTGACTGCGCGCTGCGAACGTGTTCTGTGCGATTGAACTAGTGGCTTGTCGCGTAGGAAACGTTACCAAGGCGGCGCGGCAATCGCCGCTCAGACCTGGCGGACAAAAGCGGATTCCCTGGCGCGAATGACAAAAAAACTGCAAGTGCGAGACGTTCCGGCGATAACGATATTTCTGCAACAGTCCACTAGCGACGGTAGATGGTGGGTGCGAACGTATCCCTGGAATGGCCGACCGCTCCGCCGGCAAGCGCGCCAACGACGGCGCCGACACCAGCGCCAAGCCCTGCGGATTTTCCGCCTGACACGTGCGCGTAGCTTCCCGTGTCGCCGCTATTGATTCCGGCGCCAATCCCGGCCCCGGCCCCAGCGCCTACTCCGGCACCAATTGCCAGCCCGCCCAAGGCCGATTTGCCCTTGCGCGAGAGCTTGACGCTCTGGATTTCCGCCCGGGAGAACGCAAAGGAACTGCCGCCGTTTCCCTTGGTCGAGGAGCAGGTGAGCTTATCTTCCGTCACCGCGTCAATCCGGCAGATCACTTTTTTCCTGTCGGCTTTTACATGGATTTCGGTATGCGCAGGCAGTTGCTGCACCCGGTTCCAGCCGGTATGGATGGCTGAGTTGGGCTGAACGTTCTGGCTTGCGGCTTGCACAAATCCGCAGATGCAGAAAGAAACAAGACTCATGGTTCCCAGAACCACTGAATATCGCATGGCTCTCTATAGCAGGTGTCAGGCATTATGACAATACAAATCGTCTTGGGAAAGTGGCAATTCCCCGTTATTCGATCACGGCAATTTTGGCGCGTTTGCCGACACGAATCGGGACGCGGCCCGGGAGCGATTCCAGGCGAAGCCAAGGCGCAGAGTATGACGCGCCATCGATCGCAACTGCGGCGCTCTTGAGCTTTCTGCTGGCATCCGTGGCCGATTCCGCAAGATTGCAATGGACCAGCAGTTTATCGACACGGATGCTTTGCGTCTGCTCGTTCCAGCCCAGTGCGTCTCTTTTGAGCGAAACTTGCTCCGCATTTTCCGGCATTTCCTTCCGCTGAAACTGCTTTGCCCAATCCTCATCGGCTTGCGTCGCCGCGGCTTCGGAATGAAAATTCACTGTGATCGTGCGTGCCAACCTTTTCTTCGCTTCCATCGGGTGCAGCGCACCGCTGGCGACATCCGTCCGCATTTTTTCTATTTCATTCGGGCGCAGGTCCGTCAGCAGCGTCCAATAGCGCCACATCAATTCATCGGAGATGGACATCAGCTTGCCATACATTTCCACCGGCGGCTCGTGAACGCCAATGGCGTTGCCGAGGGACTTCGACATTTTCTGCACGCCATCCAGTCCCTCGATGACCGGCATCATCAAGACAATTTGCGCCGGCGTGCCCGCCTGACGTTGTAGCTCGCGGCCGACCAGCAGATTGAATCGCTGGTCTGTGCCTCCCAGTTCCACGTCCGCCTCCAGCATGACGGAATCGTATCCTTGCGCCAGCGGATAAAGCATCTCGTGCAGGGAAATCGGCTGCTCGTTCTGGAAACGCTTGTGGAACTCGTCGCGTTCGAGCATCTGCGAAACCGTGAATTTTGCCGCCAGTCGAATGATGCCCTCAAACCCAAGCTTTCCAAGCCATTCGGAGTTGAAGCGAACTTCCGTCTTCTCCCGATCGAGAATCTTGAAAACCTGGTCAGTATAGGTTTGGGAGTTTCTGTCGATTTCCTCTCGACTCAAAGGCTTGCGCGTCGCCGAACGCCCGGTCGGGTCGCCTATCAAACTGGTGAAGTCGCCGATCAAAAAAATGACAGTGTGGCCGAGGTCCTGAAAGTGCTTCAATTTGCGAATCAAAACAGTGTGGCCCAGGTGCAAATCGGGCGCGGTTGGATCGAAACCGGCCTTGACGCGCAAGGGACGGCCCGTCGCGCGGGACTGTTCCAGCCGCGCGCGCAATTCGGGCAACGGGATGATCTCAGCCGCGCCCTTCTTCAGATATTCCAGTTG
>JBOGLY010000423.1:0-3396 GCA_050746425.1 Acidobacteriaceae bacterium | reverse complement strand
CAACAGTACCGCTTGTAATGTCCCAGTTTCTACCACCTGAATAGAAATCACCGGTATCATTATGGAACAATTGGATCAGGTATGAGTTGCCAGGTTTCAAGGCATACCGCCTCGGGCTTAGAAAATGACTTACCGGCTTGCCTCCTTCGATGAGGGTTCCCCCGGGAAGTCCGATCGTAATCACCTTGCCGGGGGCGAGGTCGGCGGGAGGGTTTACAGAGATGACGGACTGGACCAAAAAATGAACTTCCGTGTACGCCAGATGGATCGAAGGGATGGGAAAAACCTTATAGCTCAAAAAGGTGCCTGTGACCCACAATTCCCCTGAAGCCTTGTAGAATTCTGGTTCTGAGAGCAGATATGCATGTCCGGAAATTTCCCCATGGTTCCTGCCCGGGACCTCGGCGAAGTCATGTAGTGTCTGCGCCCAGAAAGCGGTTCTCGCCTGCCGGGTTTCGGGATCGACCGTATCGGTCTGTTTCGCCGGATCGATCCCGACGAATCGCCAGCTATTGGCGGCGTTCTGTTGCGTTAATTCATGCACGCTTTCGCCCCCATTTTGGCCAATGACGCGCTTACCGCCCAGAAACACCGTCAGGCATAAAATCGCAAAAGAAAAATGTGAATGCAGTTTCATTTGATACGACTCCATCTCAAACACGCCAGATGAGCGATGCCCTAACGGCTGGTGTCATCTATAACACTAATCGACGCTTGACCGCTAAGAATTTTGGCAACCTCGGATTACGCGGATACATCTTTTCACTCGACACTAGAATGTTATACTCACGAGGCGAGGTATCTCCTCGCTTACCTGGAGGCGGCAAATCGATAAGCGTTCGGCGAAACAGTTTATTCGCATCAACGATCGGATACGCGCACGTGAAATACGCGTGATTGACGAAAATGGAGATCAGCTCGGCGTTCTTCCCCCTTTCGAAGCTCTCAAAATAGCCCGCGAACGCGGACTCGACCTGGTGGAGATCTCTCCCAACGCGGTTCCGCCGGTTTGCCGCATTCAAGATTACGGCAAGTATCTCTACGAAAAAGACAAGAGCGAGCGGGCGGCGCGCAAGAAACAGAAGGTCATCACGATAAAAGAAGTCAAGCTCTCTGTAACGGTTGACGAGCATGACTATCAGACCAAGAAAAACCAGGCCATCCGATTTTTGCAGGAAGGCGACAAGGTGAAGGCGTCGCTGCGCTTTCGCGGCCGTCAAATGGCGCATCGCGAGCTGGGATATCAGATCATCAATCGGCTGATTCAAGATGTAGGCGAGGGCGGCATTGTGGAATTTCATCCCCGGATGGAAGGCACAACGCTGCACGCCATCCTAGCGCCCGGTAAGAAGGTTGAGCCGGCCAGAAAACCGGACGCCGCCAAGCCGAAAGCCGCAGCGCCAAAGCCAGTCGAAGCAGCCGAGTCGGAACAGACGCCAGCAGCGCAAGCCTGAACCGAGGAGATTTATCTTCGATCCACAAAAGCAAAAGGGGCGCGTTTGGGCACCCCCCTTGACCCTTTTTTAGACTTTCTGAATTTTTCTCGATTCCCTACTGCAATATATCCAACACGCTGATAATCATGTACGTCGTCGGGTCATACACCACCACATACCCGTCATAGTAGCCAATGGCATATCCCGGAGGCACCGCCGGCAGATACACCAACAGGCTGGAGGGAACCGGCTGGAAGTCGCCCCAATACGTTCTTGGAATGTAGCCGCCGCTGGAGAAGTGCGGTCTGTGACTCCGGTCAATCCGTCCAAACCCGCCCTGATAATGTTGGCGCAGTCTGCCCGTGTCCTGGCTGCGGAATTGATAGCTGGGTCGGCCTTGGGCGCCGCGATTTTGCTGGCCGTGTGACTGTGGTCGAGCGTTCGCCGCCGATCTTCGATTGGCACCCCGGGTCGGCCGAGCATTGGGACGGGCGTTGCGACCCGGCTTCGGCTGTTGCACATGGGTCTGCCTCGAAGGCTGCGCGTGGGTTTGTTTCGAAGGCTGTGCGTGGGTTTGCCTCGAAGGCTGTGCATGGGCTTGCCTCGAAGGTTGGGCATGGGTCTGTTTCGAGGGTTGCGCCTGATGTCCCTTTGTCTTCGGCTTTTGGCTGCCCTCCGGATGCTGGTCTTGCGATTGCGCGCCTCGGTCCTGCGCATGCGATGGAGCGGGAGCGATCATAGTGATCCCAACGCCCAAAGAAAGTGCGAATGCCAATCCTACTTTGGAAAGAGCCATATTCCTCCTTTAGTTCCGTCGACTTACACGCTTTACTCAGATGCATGCAAACGGGAGGCGACATAATTTTTTTGAGTGATCCGGTCTTTCTGCCGGCAGGTGACTATGCCTGATAATTCTTGAGAGGGAAAAACCATGAGTCGAACCATTCGAGCCGGCCTGGTTGGATTCGGGCACGGCGGCAGCATTTTTCATGCGCCTTTCCTAAACTCAATCGTCGGCTTCGAACTGGCGGCGATCCTGCAGCGGCACGGTGACTCCGCGGCACAGGCGTATCCTGGCGTTGGCATCGCGCGCAGCATGGATGAACTGCTGTCGCAGCCGAATCTCGATTTAATCGTCATCAGTACGCCGCCTTCTACGCATTTTGAGCTGGGCCGCCAGTCCATTGAGGCGAACAAGCACGTAGTTTTAGATAAGCCCTTCGTCGCAACCAGCGACGAAGCCCGCCAGTTGATCGAACTGGCGCGTGCCCGGAAGCGAGTGCTCTCGGTCTATCAAAATCGCCGTTGGGACGGAGATTTTCTCACCGTGCAACAGCTGCTATCTTCTGGAGAACTGGGCCGCCTGGTCACGATGGAGTCGCGCTACGATCTCTATCGCCCCGGCCCGCGAGCCAAACCGTGGCAGGAAAAGCCTCTTCCCGGCAATGGCCTGTTGCACGATCTCGGGGCGCATCTCGTCGATCAGGTGCTGGTGCTGCTTGGCACGCCGGAGGCCATCTTTGCCGATGTGCGACAGGATCGCGACATCACCGCCGTCAACGACGCCTTCACTCTCCACTTCTTCTATCCGCGTCTGCGCGTGATGGTCGACTCCACTCTGGTCGCACGCGAAGCCGGCCCGCGTTTCGTGATGCACGGAACGCTTGGATCGTATGTGAAGTACGGTCTTGACCCACAAGAGCAGGCATTGAAAGACGGGGCAACGTTAGGCGGCCCGCATTGGGGAGAAGAGCCGGAAACGAACTGGGGCAAGCTGACCACTATGCGCGGCGATGAGGCGGTCGAGCGTAAAGTGCCGACATTGCCCGGCGACTATCGCAAATACTATGAAAATGTGCGCGATGCGATCTGGAGAGTTACAGGGCTGGCAGTGACACCAGAACAAGGCTGGCGAACAATCCGCCTGCTGGAACTGGCGCTCGAAAGCAGCGAGCAACGG
>JBOGLY010000422.1:0-3410 GCA_050746425.1 Acidobacteriaceae bacterium | reverse complement strand
CACGCGGGCGATATCATCGCTGCCGACCAGGATGGCGTTGTCGACGTTCCGCGCGAACAGGCGGCGCAGGTACTGGTTTTAGCACAGCAACTCGATTACAAGGAACATTCCATGTACCCTTTCATCGAGAAATACCGCTCGATTGAGGACGCAGTGCGAAAGTTCGGAAGGCTTTAACGTTGGCATGAAGGTCAGCGGGAAAATGCGTTGTCATTTGATTACGGAGGAGACGAATCATGAATGCATCATCGACGCGAAGAGGGTTGCTCAAGAATGCCGTGGCAATTGTCGCCGCTTCCGCTGGCGCATCAATGTTGCCGGAGACTGCATCCGCGCAGGAAACAGGAAAACTCACGAAGAAGAGGTACCCGGCGACCGAGCCCGGCGGAAAAAGACCGCTGTTCTCTCCGGCTGTTTCCTATGGAAACCTACTGTTTTTGTCCGGTGTCGGTGCCCATTTTCACGGCACCATCGAGCAGCACACGCAGCATGTACTCGATGAAATCCAGAAGACCCTTGCCAGCGCAGGATCGTCGCTGCAAAAAGTGCTGAAAGTCAGCGTGTTTCTGAACGATCTCAAGGACTACGACGCGATGAACAAGGTCTACGCAAGCGCGAACTGGGGCCCGATCCCACCCGTGCGGACCACAGTCTCTCCAGCCGGAGGCATTCCCGGAAACTCCCTTGTTGAAATCGATGTGATCGCCTACATCTAGACTGACGGGCCCTTCGATGCTGATCCACATCTGGGCGGTGCGAAGCTGGGAGCCGCGGTGTCCTGAATGACCCTCATTGTATTCGGAATGCGGCTCCGCACCTCGTGGAAAGATCGACGATAGGTAATTTGGCCTATCCGCATCCTGAACACGAAGCCCATGACACGAATCGATCCCTGTGAACAATCAATGGTAGTGGCGCGACGTTCGCACTAACCGCGCCTCTGACTCCTGAAGCAACACACGATTCAGCCAAACAATTGGATGAAATTGAACAGAGCGTGTATGGGAATGAGGCGTCTTCATATGAACACACCTCGACGGCGGCGACTCATCCAAGCCGCTCCGGCGCTTTTCAAACACTTCCTTCAGCGCTTGCCACAACGCGCACTGATCGCGATTTCATGAGGAACGCTCCCACGTTGCGGGTGAGATATTTCCTCGCGTTTTGGCTGTTTGTCCTCAGTGCGGTGGCGTTTCTCGACCGAACGAATATTTCGATCGCGGGCCTGCAAATGGGTCGGCAATACGGATTGAGCAATCAGGCGCTCGGCTGGATATTCAGTTCGTTCCTCATCGGCTATGCCGGGTTCCAAATTCCCGCAGGATGGCTCTCGGCACGGTTCGGGCCACGCATAGTACTGACAACGGGAGTGCTGCTTTGGGGAGCCATCACTGCGGCAACAGCGCTGCTCCCCTCCGCTTTGGAACACGCGCTGCTATTGCTGGTGGTAATTCGTTTTGCTCTTGGTGCCAGTGAGTCAGTCGTATATCCGGCCGCCAATCAGTTCGTCGCGCGCTGGATTCCTATGCGTGAACGAGGCTTCATAAACGGCCTGATCTTTGCTGGTGTCGGCGCGGGCAGCGGACTGACGCCTCCCCTGTTGAATTGGCTGATCACGCGATACACCTGGCGATCCGCATTCTGGTTTAGCGCTGTCTTGGGATTTATCGCCGCCCTCGTCTGGTGGTGGGTGTCCCGGGACACGCCGCGTCAACATCCCGCAATGTCGAGCTTGGAATTGCGCGAAATAGAACAGGGATTAAATCTCGCGGAACCCCAGCCCAGCGAATCCTGGTCCGGCGACAGACCGGTCATTTTCTGGCGCGCAATATTCACACGTCGGGATCTTCTGGCGCTGGTCATCAGCTACTTCAGCTTTGGCTATATTGCCTGGATATTCTTTAGTTGGTTCTATATTTACATGACGCAAGCGCGCGGGATGAATCCGCGATCAAGCGCGGACTTCGCGATGCTTCCGTTCCTCTCGATGACTGTCTGCTGCCTTCTGGGCGGTGCAATGAGCGATGCGCTTACGAGGATATGGGGATTGCACACGGGGCGCTGCCGTCTCGCCAGTGCGTCACTCTTTGCAACCGCCCTGTTTTTGGTTATTGGAGCATACGCGCGCGGTCCACAATTGGCAGCCGTCATCCTAGCCGGTGGTGCCGGGGCGCTTTACATTTCCCAAAGCTCATTCTGGTCGGTGTCGGTGGAAATCTCCGGTTCGAATTCCGGAGTATTTTCCAGCATTATCAATATGGGTGGGCAAATCGGTGGCGCTCTGACTGCTTCCTTGACACCCTGGATCGCCCAGCGTTATGGATGGACGATGTCGTTTTCCATTGCTGCCGGCTTGGCCGTCGTCAGTGGTTTGTGCTGGTTGACCGTTCGTCCCGACGTTCCGCTGAAAGTGGGATCGTTGTCCGCTTCCGGCATACAGAAGAAAATCGAGGGCACTCCTTTCAGGCCCATCGAAAATATAGGAAGCATCGTATGACCTATCGCTTCCAGAAGAGGATGGTCGCAAATGAAGCCAATGCATGATTGGAATCGACGCTCATTTCTTTCAGCGTGCGGGGCTGCTGCCGCCGCATTTTTGGAAGGCGGAAAATTGCGGGCCGAGACGAGAACACCGCACACTGGCACCTCCGCCGCGACAGACTGCAAAGCCATCACCGCGCTCACCGGCTTGGGTTCGACTGGCGACATCTACACCGAGCTGGGCGTGACTCGAGTGATAAATGCCGCCGGCACGTACACCGAGTTGGGAGGATCGCTCATGCCACCGGAAGTCATGGAAGCCATCCGCATCGGGAACGATAATTTCGTCGACATCAATGAGTTAGAGGTCGCCGCCGGAAAAAAGATTGCCGAACTGTGCAAGATGCCTGCCGGCTACACCGGCCTTGTGACTGGCGGAGCGGCCGCAGCATTGCTCGTCGGCTATGCCGGCATTTTGACAGGGGACAACAGGCAATACATCCGCCAGATTCCAGACATTACTGGAATGCCAAAGACGGAGGTCATCATTCAAAGGAGCCATCGTTATGCGTTTGATCATCAGATCCGCCAAACTGGAATCAAGTTTGTAGAAGTGGGAACGCGCGATGAATTGACTGCTGCCATCAATCCCAGGACCGCCGCCATGCACTTCACAAACTTTCTCGATCCGGCGGGTCAAATCCACGTTGAAGAATTTGTGCAGATTGCGCGGCAACACAATATTCCATGCTTTAATGACGCTGCCGCCGATACTCCTCCGGTTTCTCGCCTATGGAAGTACACACAAATGGGATACGACCTGGTGACTTTCAGCGGAGGCAAGGACATTCGAGGCCCTCAGGCCGCTGGCCTTTTGATGGGCAGGGAAGATTTAATCCGCTTCGCCGCGTTGAATATGAGTCCTCGAG
>JBOGLY010000421.1:0-3412 GCA_050746425.1 Acidobacteriaceae bacterium | reverse complement strand
GGCTGCTGATGATCGAGAGCCGGACGGGCAAGCTCGATCAACTGATGGTCGAGCGCCTGCTCCAGGCCGTGGTCCTGCTTTTGAACGCAGTGCCGTGCCACGCGCGCGGGCAGCGGCGGGCTGTACAAAATTGAGGACAGATCGATGCCCTTGGCCTTCCAATGGTCTTCGGCCAGGCGCGTCTCCAGCATATCGACGCGGCCAACCATTTCGTCCACCTTGCGGAAACCAAGGCTGGCCATGTATTCGCGAACCTGTTCGGCGAGAAAGAAAAAGAAATTGATGACATGCTCTGGCTGGCCCTGGAACCGCTTGCGAAGTTCCGGGTCCTGCGTCGCGATTCCGACCGGGCAGGTGTTCAGGTGGCATTTGCGAATCATAATGCAGCCCATGGTGATCAGCGGGGCAGTAGCAAAGCCGAATTCTTCCGCGCCCAGCAGCGCGGCGATCACGACATCCCGTCCGGTTTGCAGCTTGCCGTCGGTCTGCACGCGAATGCGGCTGCGCAAATCGTTCAGCAACAGGACTTGCTGAGTTTCCGCCAGTCCAAGTTCCCAGGGAATGCCAGCATGCTTGATGGAGCTAAGCGGCGCGGCGCCAGTGCCTCCGCTGTCGCCGCTGATTAAGACCACGTCGGCGTGCGCCTTGGAAACGCCGGCGGCGACAGTGCCCACGCCTACTTCAGACACAAGTTTGACCGCGATTCGCGCCCTCGGGTTCACGTTTTTCAAGTCGTAGATCAACTGCGCCAGGTCTTCAATTGAGTAGATATCGTGATGCGGAGGAGGCGAGATAAGCCCCACTCCTGGAATCGAGTGACGCAGGCGCGCGATTACTTCATCCACTTTGTAGCCCGGCAACTGGCCGCCTTCTCCCGGCTTCGCTCCTTGTGCCATCTTGATCTGCAACTCATCCGCGTTGATCAGATAGTTTGTCGTCACGCCAAAACGTCCCGAAGCGATCTGCTTGACCGCGCTGCGGCGCAAGTCTCCATTCGCATCGGGAGCGAAACGACGCGCATCCTCGCCACCCTCGCCGGTGTTCGACATGCCGCCGATCCGGTTCATGGCAATTGCCAGCGTTTCGTGCGCTTCCTTGCTGATCGAGCCAAAAGACATGGCCCCGGTCGTGAATCGTTTGACGATTTCCCTGGCCGGTTCCACCTCTTCCAGGGGTACCGGGGACTTCGATTCCTTGATCTTCATCAGGCTGCGCAGCGTACACATGTTGCGGCTCTGCTCGTCGATCAGGTCGGTATATTCCTTGAATGTCTTGGCATTGTTCTGTTGGACAGAGTGTTGCAATTTGCCGATCGTCAGCGGATTTAGCAGATGCTCCTCGCCGCCTACGCGGAAGTGATACGCGCCGCCAACGTCCAGATCGGTTTCAGAGTCGGTGATCGGAGTGAAGGCGTATTCGTGCTTCATCTGCGCCTCGCGCGCCAGGACATCCATGCCAATGCCTTCAATTCGCGATGCGGTCCCCTGGAAATAGGTCTCCACCAGGTTGCGATTTAGGCCGATGGCTTCAAAAACCTGGGCACCGCGATAGCTCTGGAGCGTGGAAATCCCCATCTTCGAGAAGGTCTTCAGCAGGCCTTTATTCACGGCCTTAATGAAATATTTAACTGCGGCGTCGGGAGTAATGCCGTTCGCAAGATAGCCGCGATGCGCCAGGTCCCGTATCGAATCGAATGCAAGATAAGGATTGATGGCGCTGGCGCCGAAGCCAATCAGCAAAGCGAAATGCATTACTTCGCGCGGCTCTCCCGATTCGATAATGAGAGCGACCTGCGTGCGGGTTTCCTCGCGAACCAGCAGATAATGCACCGCGGCCAAGGCCAACAAACTGGGAATAGGAGCGTACTGCTTGTCCACTCCGCGGTCGGAAAGAATCAGCAACGTGTAGCCGGACCGCACTGCCAGCGATGCGCGCTGGCACAGTTCATCGAGAGCGCGCCGCAAGCCAGCCTCGCCGTCCTCCGCGCGAAACAGGGTCGGAAGCGTTGTCGCCAGCAGATCGCCGGTTGAGATGCGCCGCAGCTTCTCCAGTTCATGATTGGTCAGGATTGCGTGAGGCAGCTTCAAGGTATGGCAATTCTGCGCGGTTTCGGCCAGGATGTTCCGCTCGCTGCCGATAAAGCTGGTGAGCGACATGACCATGTCTTCGCGGATGGAATCGATCGGCGGATTCGTGACCTGGGCGAAAAGCTGTTTGAAATAACTGAACAGCATCTGCGGCTTGTCCGAAAGGCAGGCCAGCGGAGTATCGGTCCCCATGGAACCAACCGGCTCTTCTCCCTTGCTGGCCATCGGCTCCAGAATCATCTTCAGGTCTTCTTCGGAGTAGCCGAATGCTCGCTGACGGCGCAAAAGCGTATCGGGGTTGGCCCCGTAGACTCGCGAAGGCTCCGGCAATTGGTCCAGCGTAATCTGCTTCTCCTTCAGCCACTCACGATAAGGCTGGCGCGAAACAAGCTGCTTCTTGATCTCCTTATCGGAAACGATTCGTTGTTGCACAGTGTCGACCAGAAACATCTTGCCCGGTTGCAACCGACCCTTTTTCTTTACATTAGCCGCAGGTATGTCCAGCACTCCAGCTTCCGAGGCAAGAACTACAATGTCGTCCTTGGTGACCACATAGCGGCCCGGACGCAGACCATTGCGGTCGAGCGTGGCGCCAATCACTCGTCCATCGGTAAACGCAATTGCGGCGGGGCCGTCCCAGGGCTCCATCAAAGACGCATGATATTCGTAGAACGCGCGCTTCTCGGGCTTCATATGCGGATTGCCGGCCCAAGCCTCTGGAATCATCATGGCCATCACGTGCGGCATCGAGCGGCCAGACTGATACAACAGCTCGACGGCATTGTCGAACGCTGAAGAATCGCTGCTTCCCTCCTCGATAATTGGAAACAGCTTTTCCATTTTTCCGGCAAAGGCCGGGGAATCCAGAATCGACTGGCGCGCGTGCATCCAATTCACGTTGCCGCGAAGGGTGTTGATTTCGCCATTGTGCGCTACGTACCGAAATGGGTGGGCCAGTCGCCAACTGGGAAATGTGTTGGTGGAAAAGCGTTGATGGACCAGGCAAAGTGCGCTGTCCACTTCAGGATCCGAAAGCTCGCGGTAAAAACTGGCAATCTGCGGTGCGAGCAGCAAGCCTTTATAGATGATGGTCCGCGAGGACAGGGAAGGGACATAAAAAATGTCCTTGTCTTCAATGCTGGAGCTTGCAATCTTCTGCTCGGCAACTTTGCGAACGACGTAGAGCTTCCGCTCGAACGCGTCCTCGTCCATGCCGTCCGGCTTTCCGATAAAAATCTGCTGGATGTAAGGCTGCGAGGCGCGCGCGACCCGGCCAATTGCGTTGCCATTGCAAGGTGTGTCGCGCCAGCCGAGTACAGTCAGGC
>JBOGLY010000420.1:0-3417 GCA_050746425.1 Acidobacteriaceae bacterium | reverse complement strand
CAAGCTCAACTGTTGGCTCATTGCGGGAGTTCGAAGATCACGCGAGATGAACTGAAACTGATCCCGACACCCGAAGCGAGCCCAACGCATCAACCAATCCCACACAACCAGATTGTCGAGGCGCTGGTCGAAGGTCTCAGCTTCCGGCACATCTCGGCCATTCGTGAGGAATACGCAGTATCCCACGACGGCATGAAGATGTTCGGAGTTCTGGACCTGGAAACCACGTTTGACGGTTGCCGATTTTCCGTTGGCATCCGCAATTCGAACGACAAGTCGATGCGGCTCGCAGTGACGGTCGGTTATCGCGTGCTCGTCTGCGACAACATGGCGTTTCACGGAGATTTCACGCCCGTGTTGGCAAAGCACAGCAAACATTTCAGCCTCGTCGATGTGCTCTCCATCGGGATCGACCGCATTCAGCGGAATTTCGAGCCGATGAAGAAGCAGATCGAGGCATGGAAAGGCACGCGCATCTCAGATGACTCCGCAAAACTGGTCATCTATCGGGCCTTTGTTCAGGGGGAGTTGGACGTTCCCAAGCACTTGGCCCGGCGCGTCCACGATTTGTACTTCAATCCGGAGGTCGAGCAATTTGCCTCGCGCACGACTTGGAGTCTCTCCAACGCCTTCACGAGTGCTTTCAAAGAACTCGACCCCATTCCTCAGTTTCGGGCAACGGCGAAGCTGGCCTCGTTTCTCGAACTGACCACGGCCAGTTCCAACTGATCGCGTGGAAAACGCGGTCACCGTCACACAACGAGGAACGTAGGGAGGCAGTGCGTTCAATCTGCCTCCTGTTCCACTCGTCAGGGTCAGAGAATTCGCAGGCCGAACAGGTCAGCGCCTGCCGGAGCAAATACAGATGAACGAACCACGAATCAGCTTGGGACCGGCTTCTCTTGGTTTCCGGGTCAGTTGTGACGCAGGAAAAACAGGTAACTTTCACGCCGACACGGATTCGTTGTGGGTCAGGGTCGCCCAGCGCATCAGACATCGCGGCACAGAGGAAATGTGGGACTCCGTAGCGATCGAAAACACGACTGAGCAGGATGGCACACTAGTTCTGCGCGTCGTTGTATTCAATCCGGATTGGGATGAACCGCTGCAAATCGCCTCGATCCGGTCCCGCCCCCAAGATTTGGAGTCTCTCACTCCTCTTGGCTGCAACTTGGACCACGTTGTCCTCTAAGCTCCCCGCCTAATCAGGCACCCTCTGAGACTTCTTCGCAAGAGTTCGGCATCCCGATCCGCATTTTTTCTTCCAAGGACAGAGCCATGAAATTGGCCGACATCCCACCAGGGAGCGATATCGCGTATCGCTCCGCCGCAAAGATAGTTGCTGAACAAGTCGAATTTGAGCTTGAGACCTGCCGCCGCCTTTTGGGGACCGAACCGGAAAGGGTGCTGGAACTCCTCGCAAATACGCCGGACTGGAGCGTCTTCCTCGATGACGAGGATCTGTAGGTTTGATCTGGAATTCCGATCCGCACCCGTCGCTTCCATTATTTCCGTTTGAGGAGAGTAACCATGAATTGCGCTATCTGTGGTCAGCCCATCGAAGAGGGCCGTAGGAAGGGCGTGCCTCCGACTGAGGCGAAGTATTGCTCGAAGTGTAGAGCAGATCGCCGCAGACACGCCAAGTTGAAGTACACGTGGCGCTCGGAATTCGATGACATTCTGAAGGCGCAATACTACGGCGGACTCAATCGTCGTTTTCAAGTGCTCAATCGGATGATCCGCATGACGGGCTTGCCGCGCTGGTATATCAAGCGCCAAGCCGCGCGATTAGGCTTAACCATGAAGATGGATCGGAAGCCCTGGACACCGGCCGAACTGAATGTCCTGGGCAAACTGATTGGGCGTGTTTCGTCTGCCACAATCGCAAAGCGCCTGCATCGGCCCGAAAGCTCGGTTGTGAACAAATTGAAACGCATGGGAAATTCCCGTCGCGTTCGAGATGGCTACACGATGCGTGATCTCGAGCAATGCCTGGGCGAAGACCACCACAAAATCTCCGCCTGGATTGCGAGCGGTTGGCTCCGGGATCGGTTCCAGGGCACGCGGCGGCACGGCGGGAATGGTAATGACATTCATCGTGTGCGGGAGAAGGATATCTTGCGATTCCTCAAGAACCACCCGCAGGAAATCAATCTCGGCAAGGTGGATCAGATGTGGTTCTTGGATTTGGTTTTGCTGCGAGGCCGAGAAGTGCCGGCATCGAAAACTTCACGACCCGAAACGTTTGATGAGGACTCTATGGCGGCGTAGCCGCAGGCCTTTCCTCTGACTCCTCGCGGTGGCCGGGCCTTATGCCAGATTTCGGCTATCTTGCATTGCGGGTTCAGCTTGACGTTGCAGGAGAATTCGGAAAGCGAGTCCGTGCGTAATCAGCAGTAGGGGCACGATGAAGGTCGGAATGAAATAGGTGGCACCCAACTGCCCTGCTGAGAGCCCAGCATGGTTGGCCTGATAGAAAGCGTTTAGGAGATCGGCTGAGCCCCAGAGATTGAAGCCCCATGCGATGACCACCCCCACGCCACGACGCAGTGATAGCAGTGAAAGCAGCGCGAGTGTCGCCGCAATGATGTCGCCATAGGCGGCAGAGTGCGCGAAGGTGGAAGGCAGATCGGGCGACACGACGCCTGGGACCAGGAATGCCAGCCCGATGAAGCGAAAACTGTGCAGGATGAGCAGAGGCTGCAACGCCTCGGCCCGTTGCCGGAGGCGGAGTTCGGGCCAGATGTATCGGGCGGCAACGATCCCCCAGGCGATGAAGCTGAATGCGATGCTCAAGAAAAACCAGAGTTGTTGTTGCACGACGAATCTCTCCTTTTTTTAGGATTCCAGTCTTTAACCGCGGCTGGTGGCGGCGATAGGGGCCTGCTCGTGGCGGGGCGCCACGGGCTTAAAGGTGTCAGCGATGGCGTGTTCGCGCCGCCACACATTGGAGTCGGGGGCGAACTGCGGCTGCGACGGGAACGGGCGACGCAGTTCGCGGTCGTAGCGGTCCAGATTGAAACCAGGGCTGAACGGAGCGAGCATGAACTGCACGAACTCGCGAAGCCAATTGCCGAAGGTCCGCCGGTTGCGGGAAAGCGCCGCATAACGGCGAGCGATCGTCTCGAAGTCTTCAGCAGGACAGCCGGTCACATCGAACACGTCGGTAGTCGATGCGCTCAGTTCGAAGGCGCCGCGCTTGTGATCGTCGATGTAGTAGCGAACACCACTGAACACATCGATCGGATAGCCGCTCATCCGTGCGGCCTTCATGAACAGCCAGGCCGGCGTCGGGACCACCCTGACCGATCGTCCAACAGCTCGGCCGATGGCCTTGGCCATGTCTTCCGCGCCGAGGAGTTCCGGCCCAGTGGGGCGATAGCTCTTTGCGGCGTGCCGCGCAGGATCTATCAGGGC
>JBOGLY010000419.1:0-3419 GCA_050746425.1 Acidobacteriaceae bacterium | reverse complement strand
GCACTGGATGACCTTTGAGTTCAATCCGAAGACGCCGGAGGAATTTCTCGCCGTCCTTCAGGGATACGGCACCCGCGAGAATGCCTATTTTCGCCAGGTCATCAGCTACTGGGAAATGGCGGCTTCGCTGGTCGTTCATGGGGCTGTGAAGTCGGACCTCTATCTCGATTCGAATGGCGAAGGAATCTTCATTTTTGCCCAACTTTATGCCTTTCGAGACGATTATGCGGCCAAAACAGGCAATCCATTCATGCGTCAAACGGCCCAAATGATCGAGAAGTACCCAATGGCTCGGGACCGATTTAACGCCCGGCTGAAATCGATCCAGGCTCGGGCATCCTAAATCCTCGGTCGAGCATCCCACTCGGCGTCCCAGTGTTCCGCTGGGCGGAATCGCAAATCTCAATCTAGGTCCTACTTTGACCGGGGTAGGTAGTAGCTTGCCAACCTGCCATGGGCCTAGGTACAACTAATGCGTGCACTGAAAACCGTCCGTGTCGGGACGAAAATCTGAGGAGTGACAGGAATATGAACATCACCAAGCATCTGGCGGTTGTTTTAGCATTCGGCAGCATGACTGCTTTCGCTGGCGCTCAAATGGCCAAAGCGCATCACCTGACGGGATGGATCAGCGATGCTAAATGTGGCGCATCCATGCACACCAAAGCGTGCGTGACCAAATGCGTGAACGCAGGCGAGAAGCCGGTTTTCGTAGATTCCCATAAGAAGGTGTGGACCATCGACAATGCCGATGCGGTCTCCAACTACTATGGAGAAAAGGTCAGGGTGAAGGCCACCGAGGACGCTTCGAACAACAGCGTTCATATCGACACCATCAAGAAGGCGCACAGCGCGGCCAGCTCAAACAGCACTATGTAAGGTTCAGGCAGATTTCGCGGTGGACTGACGAGAGGGCGCGCTTAAGGTGCGTCCTCTTTTCTCGCGCGGGAATTGCCGTGCCGTAGATATCATTCGCGCATCGTGCTGCGCGCCCCCCGGCGTTGAAGACTGCAATCTGATATGGTGAAACTGGAAGGGAGCAGCCAACCGATGGCCAAAGCTGTATGGAACGGCAAAGTACTGGCGGAAAGCGAAAAGACGCAGATGGTAGAGGGAAACGTCTATTTTCCCCACGATTCGATCGAGCGCGAGTATTTTCGCTCCAGTTCGACAATTTCAACCTGCCCCTGGAAGGGGCAGGCGCGATATTACACGCTGTTAGTGGATGGGCAGGAAAACTCCGATGCCGCCTGGTACTACCCTGATCCGAAGCCCGCGGCGCGCGCTATCAAGAACCACGTCGCTTTCTGGCGAGGGGTAGAGATCGAAAAATAGCTGCAAATCCTAGGGTGCCTAGTAAGCTCCTGCCTGTCTTAGCGGAATTCGAATTTGAAAACACGTCGATCCTGGCTGAGATTGCAGCCTGATAAATCCGCGATAACGGCTGAGAATGCGATGCACGGTATCGAGGCTCAGCCCAGCCCCTCGCCCCGGTGGCTTGGTGGTAAAAAAGGGCTCGAAAATTCGACTATGCAATTCCGGAGGAATGCCCGGGCCGTCGTCGCAAATTTCCACGCGGACCATATCGCCGGCATTTTGCGTGGTTACGCGAAGCGTCCCTTTGTCCTGCATGGCATCCAAGGCGTTTTCCAGCAGCGCCATCCAAATTTGGTTCAATTCGCTGCCGTTGGCTGTGATGCGCGGCAAGGCGGGGTCGAACTCGCGCACCACACGCACGCGATTCATCCGGTAATGCAACATAGTTAGGGTGTTTTCGAGCGACTGCGCCAGGTCGATATCCTGCAGCGGCGCTTGGTCCATGTGGGCATATTGCTGGATGGCGCGAATCAGGTCGAAGATTCTGGCTGTCGATTCAAGCACCGCTGCGGTCATCGTCTCTGCGCGCAAGGAGGATGCAAAGTGCGTCATTGCGACGTTGGCAGCTTCGGTATTGAGAAACGCGTCCAATTCGGCGAGATGCTCCGGCTCGACGCCAGCTTCCGCGAACACCGGAGCGATCGACCACGTGTTCGATAATTTACGCGGCTCCAGCCAGCGAGTCAGACGTTCCTCCAGCGAACCTGTTTCGATTGGGCTCCGCGATTTTGAACATGTTTCAATGGCGGCACGCAGATTGCGGTTCCATTCCATGTAGCGTTCTTCCTGCTCGTTCGACAGACACAATCTGCCTGCTTCGAAACTGATTTTCCCGTAGGCTCGCAACTCCTCCATTAAATTGCTGCTGGCCCGTTGTGCGGCACTTGCGGGGTTATTCAGTTCATGCGCAAGATTGGCAGCCAGTTTGCCCAATGCGTTCAGTTTCTCCGACTGCTGCTCCAGCCGCGTAACTTCCCGCACGCGATCCAGCAATACTGACACGCACCGCTGGCCCATGGAAGGAATCGCCGCGAGCATATCGGAGAATTTTTCCTTCGCGATCTGCAGCGCCCATATGGGCTCGGAAACGAAGCCGCTGCCACCGGAGGTCTTCATACGCGAGAAGGGAAGCACGCCTGTAATTTGACCGGACCGCCCAATAAACAAGCTTCCCTGGGCGGAATGCTGGCGCCGCACCTGAATCTCGCCGGCAAGAAGAATCATCATGTTTCTCGCGGGATCGCCGTCGCTGAACAATCGCGTTCCGGCAGGCGCGGAAAATTCCCAGCTATGCTGAATCAGCCATTGGTATTCCGCCTCGGTCAATCCTTCCAACTGATGAACGCCACGCAGCGCCTCCAAAAGCTTAGGCTCTGGTGAATTCAGCAGGGAAACACCGGGCGGTGGAATGAATTCCGTTTCGAACAATTCTGGTGTGGAGGCCATAGGGGTAGCTCACAGAATAGATCGCTTTACTTACATGCGATGCATAAGGGCGTGGAAAGTTCGTTTTCGATGGAGATCGACCCGATGTGGCGCATTTGCGACTCTGCACCCCTTCACTCCACCAGAATATCGACTCTTCCCACTTCCTGGAATGTCATCGAAAAGTAGAACTGTCGCCCTGTCGCGAAAGGTGAAGGACCTTGCGTTTCACGGCGAAACACAAGACCCGTAGGTCGTTGCAGCTCCCTCAGGGCGACAAGCAACTCAGGATGCCAACCGTAGATTCGCCATACAAAAAATCCAACTTACGCGCCGACCGTTGCGGGCACCGGCTTTTCGGCTGCCTCGACCGCACCATCTTTTACTGTGACAGGGTCAAGGAACGGCATGGCGGCTCGCAAAGGCGCTCCGGTCTTTTCAATCGATTGCTGCGCTTCTTTCCGGCGTTGCTCCTCAAACCACTTGCGTCCGGTGGCGTTCTCTTTCAGCCAGTTTTTCGCGAACGTGCCATCCTGAATTTCCGCCAGCAATTTCTTCATGGCGGCGCGAGTTTCGTCCGTCACGATACGAGGGCCAGCGGTGTAATCGCCATATTC